>CAJXUM010001437.1 GCA_913060855.1 uncultured Lewinella sp.
CTATCCTCTTCGTCGGCAGCGTCAGATGTGTATAAGAGACAGCAATAAAGGGAGGGGAGATGTGGTTCTAATTTTGGAAAACTTTTAATTATGCTTAGGATGAAATTTTGTACCACACTTATCTTGCTGTGCATGTCCTTACATGCCCTGATGGCTCAAAAGCCAGCCAATAACGCTGCTGAATTTGAAGAATTATATGCCAAGCGAATCCAAAAGGATTTTCTCAATGGCGTATATATTCCAGCCGATATGGCAGAGGCGTTCCAGGAGTTTAATCGACTCATTGATCCCAGCTCCAAGAAAAAACTGAAAGCTGCTTCAGAAGAACAGGCCGCACGAAAGCTACATTTTAGTTTCGGACGTTGGATGATGGTGAATTGGGCTTTTTACGAAGGTTCTCGTTTTACGGAGTATCTCCGGAAGGTCGGCGTCACTCACCCCGATGATATGGCGCAATTTGTGATTATTTCATACCATCGCTATCTCAACAATAAACCTTTGGAGGTAAAGGAAAGAGTGGTCTTTTACCAAGAAAAACAAAAAGAGGCCTTAGCCAAGAGGAAAGCCAAGGGAACCGTGATTCATAGCGAAACACGTCAAATACAACCAAAAGGAGAAAAAGGTAATAACGAGTAGGGAAAAATAGCTTGCCTTTAAGATTTTGGATAGGCAAGTGAAAGAACGATGAGGGCGTTATTTTTTTGGGGAATGGGATAGGTAGAAATGCCAATCTACCCGATTCCCCAATTGTTTTTTATCCTAGCATGTGAAGCATTACTTAATTCGATTCCTCCATTTCCGTCAATGATTTTTGATATTTCTTTACCATTAAGGCTTGTTGCTCGGCAATCTTATTTAATACTTTCAATTCAACATTTAGATCTGCATCTTTCGTTTCCACATCTTCATAATAAGGCAGTTTTTTTCTTTTGCGATTAATGTCCAAAATCTTTTGAATGGTTTGATGTAGGGCGATTTTGGCTTTAACTAATCTTCGTTTGATGGTTCGTCTCATCATACTCTGATGAATTAAGCTTTTTTCAATGGATGAATTAGGTAGTTGGTCGTCAATCATTCTCATAATCAATAGGAGTAGAAGGTGCAAAAATATCGCCATTTTTGGTCAAAAGAAAATATTTTGAAAAAAAAGGCAAATGAAATTTTCCTTTCCGTTGACTAGTTAAAACGTATTATTATTTTGTAATATGTGCTAATGGCTGCATAATTACAAATTATAACAAGTTCCAAAGACAAAAGGATTTGTGTGAGTGTGAGAAAAAATGTTAAAGTTTTAAAGCCTACTATTTGTATCAGTAAAGAAGATGATTGAGCCCTGATAAGTCCATAGAGGACAGATCATAGCAGCTGAGTTTACGCTTGTTTGGGTAGCGTATTGTGGGAATTATAAGATGTGTGCGTGGAATTGGGTTTGTTCCAGTTTGTAGGTATTGGTTTGGGGTTGGAACGATAATTTGATTACTGATTCTTATATGTAAAACTGCTATTTGACAGGATTATTTTGCAGTAGTACTAATTTATGACGTTAAAATCCCTGTTAAAATACAAAAAAAATCATATTGAAGGATAATATAATGTAATATTTTTCAAATAATTGGACTTTTATTAGCCAACTCATTTGACAGTATTAACGGCCGAGAAGACCTAACTTATCGTGCTTAAATAGCTGGAAACGACCAACAAAGTAAAACTGGTAGTTCTTCCTATAAAGCCTTCACAATCTGGTGTTTGGCGATGAAGTTAGGATCTATGATAACCCCCGCTCCGGGCCCAGTGGGCACCTCAATCACCCCTTCCTTACTTGCTAAGTCAGCCGTTGGGCACTCGATAGGAATTTGGGTATTAAATCCCTTAAACTCATGATAAGGCCCTGCATTGGGCAAGGCAGAAACAAAGTGCATCATATATAAATAGCCCAAGCCCGAACCTGAAATATGAGGGACACAAGTCTTACCAACAGCATGGGCCATGCGCGCCACACGCATAGAACGAATCATCCCCCCAAAGTAAAAGATGTCTGGCTGCACGATTTGGAGCGCATCGTGCCCAATTAGCCAACGGAAGTTGCGCATACTAGGCTCTTGCTCTCCACCGGCTATCGGGACAGACAGCGCTTCGGCCACCGCTTTTGTTTCTTCGTACCAATCGAAAGGGGTGGGCTCTTCGTAAAAATCGATTTGATACTCTTCCAGTATTTTTCCAACACGTATCGCTTCCGCTGCATCATAAGAGCCGTTGGAATCGGCGTAGATAGCCATGTCCTTTCCGAAGGTTTCTCTGACTAGGGGGATCAGTTGTTCTGTGCGTTGTGGAGGATAATCTTTGTTTTTACTCATTCTTCCGCCAATCTTGAATTTAACGGCTTTAGCCCTGTCTCTTATACACATCTGACGCTGCCGACGAAGAGGATAGTGTAG
>CAJXUM010001438.1 GCA_913060855.1 uncultured Lewinella sp.
TGGGCTCGGAGATGTGTATAAGAGACAGGTTTAATATTTTATTACATACACTATTTATAATTAAAATATAGTTAATTATACCAAGGACTATACCCAGATCAGGTGATTAAAAGTAAAACCCAGCATGAAACACTCCAAACTCATTGATATTCTTCAGCGGCTTTCGCCAAAAGAACGGCAGCAATTGTCCCTTTTCTTGGAGAGTCCTGTTTTCAATAAGAACCAAAAAGTGATACATCTTTTTAAGATTATAAATGAAAAAATAACTAATAATCAGTCATTTAGTTTGTCTAAAAAGGAAATTTCGCACCTAATAGAACCCCAGCAAGCTTATCAAGAACTCCGCTTTAACAATTTCGTTTCCAAACTACTTCATTTAGTCTATGACTACCTCGCCTATCAACAGTTTGAAGCAGAACCCAATTGGCAGCAAGAAGCTTTGCTGAAACAACTATTTGAAAGGGATGCTAGCCGGCACCTCAAAGGCGTAATTAATAAATGGCAAATTATACAGGACAAACAAGTCCAATCCAATGCAAAATCCCATAGCGCCTATGCTAAACTACAGGGGTTTCAAGATCGTTTGGAGCTCAGCAACAATAACCGTCGATATCATGAATACCTACAGCAACAAAATGACCATTTGGATTATGCCTACTTACTGGAAAAATTAAGAATTGCCTGCGATATGACCAGTCGAAATACGGTCATTCAGGCTACTTATCACTGTCACCTCTTGCCTGAAATCAAGGCAGCGATCCTGCAAGATGAGCGATACCTAGCCCAAGTCACCCTACACACTTACTGGCGTTGTCTGCAGATGTTGGAGAAACAAGGAGAGGCCGATTATTATGCTTTCAAAGAAATGCTACAAGAACATAGCGAACATTTCTCCCGAGAAGAAGTTCGTACGCTCTATCAATATGCTTTAAATTATAGCATCAAGAAGATCAATTCGGGAGATAGTATTTTCTATGAAGAAATTTTTGGCTTGTATCAAGCCATGCTTGAAAAAGGGCTGCTATTTATTAGTGGACAATTATCACAGTGGTCCTTCAAAAATATCATAACCACGGGGATTCGTTTAGCCGCCTATGACTGGACTAACGAGTTTATCCAACATTACCAACACAAACTAGCCCCAGAAGAACAGTTCAACGCTGTCACCTACAATCTCGCAGCACTCGCCTATGCCCAGAGCGATTATCGTACCGCCTTACAGCACTTACAAAATGTGGAATTTACTGATACTTCCTATCACTTGGGTGCCAAAATCATCCAATTGAAAAGCTACTACGAACTGAATGAGGAAGAAGCCTTTTTTTCTCTGATCGAAGCCTTCCGAAAATACATACAACGCAACAAACAAATCTCGTCTTATCGTAAAACCGCCAATGCCCATTTCATACAGCTCACCAAAGAGTTGTTTATGCTAAAGCGCAAAATTCAACTGCGAGACCCCGCCGCACTCAAGCATTGGCGGGTTTTACAAGGGGAAATGAACGAAACCTCTCCCATCGCTAATAAAGATTGGTTGCAAAGTATATTAAGCGGATTCCGTCGACAGGTCCTTTAGCAGGTATCTATTCCTCTAAAAACGATAACCCAAGGATAAAGTAATAGTGGCTATATATTCTTTCGTATTGACGGACCTGATCAGGTTTCGGCTATAAGCAAACTGAGGTTCGATTATCCAATGGCCTGCAATTAGCCATTTATACCCCACTATAGCGCCAATACTAAATAGATCATCTGCTTCTGATGGAGGCGCCTCTCCATATACTTCCAGAAAGGTCTCATCAAATCCCTTTTCTTCACTCACTTTTATTTCATTTCTAAGGTGCACGCCGAGAAAAGCGCCAGCACCCTTGGCATTCGGTTCAATATAAAACTTCATGGAGGCGCCCAAGGCCAGGAAATTCTGCGTGAAGGCTTCAAAATCGTTGATAATACCAACCGTGTCCGCCTTATTGATATACAAAAACCGGTCAAAATATCCCACATGAAATTCGAAACCAAGATTTGATCCATTATTGTATTCATAAATGAGGCGTGGTTGTTTATCCAGCGAACTCAGAATACCCAGTTTTAATTCATGCTGAGCCTGTCCCCATATTAATACCGGTAAAAAAAGGAAAAGAGATAATACAAATGTCTTCATACAGTTCTTCATTTTTTTGATTCGTCCTACTCAAATCGTTGATTTAAAACAAGCGTGACTTAAACTTCAGCAATCTTTTCTAGTTGAGAAATTGCTTATTTTCCCATCCTATCCTATTCATTAGACCAGACGTAAAAGAAAGAAAAAAGGGTTGTCTCTTTCAAAAAAAAGTCTCCATGAGGTCAGGCTAAATGCCATAGCTTTAGAGAATATTTGCTTAATATTACCATCTGTCTCTTATACACATCTGACGCTGCCGACGAAGAGGATAG
>CAJXUM010001439.1 GCA_913060855.1 uncultured Lewinella sp.
CGTCGGCAGCGTCAGATGTGTATAAGAGACAGCTCACCGCCGTAAGGCATCCAG
The DNA here is from genome assembly GCA_913060855.1 of uncultured Lewinella sp. Lineage (GTDB taxonomy): Bacteria > Bacteroidota > Bacteroidia > Chitinophagales > Saprospiraceae > DT-111. Next base: position 55 of record CAJXUM010001439.1, read on the forward strand.
GACTTTCCACCACCAAGCTCCATAACGCCAAACCGAAGAATAAGCTACTTGCTGTGCGCCAAACTGCCGGCGCACTCGCTCAATTGGCTGAATCATGCTACCCAAAAAATCGAAGGTATTTAAACCCAGGGTTTGGGAGGTGTATTGAATCAGTTGCCATGCGAGCCAGATGCCCGCTCCGCTAGATCGGTAGTTGGGATCATCGCCAATCATTAAGAGGTAGGCGGCCTCTTTATCCCAAAGCAGAAAGGCGGCTGAGTGGATGTTGCCTTCTTGGTCTACGGCAAAAAAGCATTGCCCGGATTGATGATCGGTAGTGGCTTGTGCTAGTTTTTCCAAAAAGGAAATGGAAACAGGGAAATCCAACTTTTGGCGCTGGTAGCTTTGGGCAGCTACTTGGTGAAAATCTTGGATAGCTAAGTCGGTCTTTAGTTGCAAGCCGAATTCTGTTTCGGCTTTCGCTATTTTTTGACGGCGGTAGTCTGCTTGGATATTGTTGTAGACCTTCGTCAAATCACCCAGCGGGCTCAAGTGATAAGAATAGGCCGTCTGTTGCTGAAAGCCTTTCCAATAAAAAGGCAGCCAATTGGTGTAGCGATAATGTAAATTTTGTCGGAAATAGGCGAGGGATGGCAATTGCTCAATGAGTGCTTGTATGAGTTTGGCTTCGTGCTTGGTGCCGCGATAACGGGCAATGATATGAGGACCCAGAAACTTGGTGAGGTGAGGCATGGTGACATAAGAAAACGGCCCCTTACGTTTGAGGAAGTAGGGTAGGGTAGCGGCAATTTGCCCGCCCTTTTCTATGATGATTACCTCCCAATCGCCTCCTTCGCAGACGGCATCTAAATACCAATCTTGGGAGAAGATGGGAAGATCGCGCTGTGTGGAACAAAACTGACGATATGTGGCTTTGTTATTCACTCAGTTTATAGCTTTTGTGCGATTAATAGCCCATCCCTAATCGGTAAGATTATATTTTCTACCCGAGGGTCCTGGTTGATTTTTTCATTGAAGGCATGGAGCGCGGCGGTGTCCTTATCCTTCGTAGATTGAACCACTTTGCCACTCCACAATACATTATCGGCCAAGATCAATCCTCCGGGGTTAATCTGATCGATTAGTAAGTCATAAAACATGCCATAGTCCAGTTTACCCGCATCCAAAAATACAAAATCGAAGCGCTGATTGAGTCGAGGAATAATCTCTTCGGCTTTTCCGGTATACGATTTGACCCGGTCTTCAATTCCTGCCTTTTGGATATATTTCTCAATAATATGCGCCATCTCTGGATTGGCTTCGATGGTATGAAGTATGCCATCAGCAGGTAATCCTTCGGCTAAGCAAATCGTAGCATAAGCAGTAAAAGTACCTATCTCGAGCACACATTTGGGTTGCTTTAATCTACACAGTAGACGTAGAAGGTGACCTTGTAGGTGGCCCGACATCATTTGTGGCGCTAAGGTTTTGAGGTGCGTTTCTCGTTCCAATTCCTTCAAAACGGGAGAGGGGGGCGTACTCAGTCTTTCGCAATAGGCCGTTAGCAGATCAATCGTTTCGTTCATCCTTTCTTACTGTATTTTTGTTTCAGAAAATCACCGAGGTGATCCAATTTCTCATTCCAAAATTGTTCGTATTGATTGACCCATTCGGAAATTTCCTTCAGTGGCCCTAATTGGGCATGGCAAAATCGCTCTCGGCCATCTTTGTGAATCATTATCAAGCCATGATCGGTCAATACTTTGACATGTTTGGATACAGCGGGTCGGCTGATATCCGGGAACCGTTCGGCAATGGCATTCATCGGCATAGCTTCCTGCGTCAATAGGCTAATGATTTCTCTTCGAGTAGGATCTGCGATGACACGGAATATATCTTTCTCTCTCATCTGCTACATTATTTTGCCAAATAGGCGGATAATTTCTTCCGAGTAATTTTTCTCCAGCCAAAGGTCAGGATTTTTTTGATTATCCAGCCATCTACACCGATAAATCCGCTGTGATGAAGGTTGACAACGGTACCATCTTCGATGGACTTCAATTGCCAGCGGACAGTGGTGGGCTGTTTCATGCCTCCCCCCCGCCAATGATAGACAATGGTGTTGGGTGCATCTAATTCGATGATTTGACAGTGGACGACTCCATCAAACCCCGGCGACGGCTTCGTCTTGAAACGGAATTTCTGGTGCAGCTTGGGTTGAAAGTCTTCGACGGGCATCAGCCACTCTGACAAGGCATTGGGATCCGTTAATGCGGCCCAAATCTTGTCGCTACTGTAGGGATAAAAACGAGATATTTCTATGGCTTTAGACATGACTAGGGTTTTAATCCTGTCTCTTATACACATCTGACGCTGCCGACGAAGAGGATAGTGTAG
>CAJXUM010001440.1 GCA_913060855.1 uncultured Lewinella sp.
CGAGATCAGCCTCGGTCTCGTGGGCTCGGAGATGTGTATAAGAGACAGGTGCCCGGACGATCTACTTGATTTACGGTTCCAGCTAGGTAAATCTCTCTTGATGGGCAATAAAAAGCAAAGGCTCCAGATAAGCCCGAATGGCCAATCAATTCAGGAAAAGATTTAAAAGGAGAAAAGATCCAGGGTACTTTAAATCGATGTATTCCAACTCCGGACTGTAAAGGATAAAATATCTTATTCCATTGTTGTAATTCCTGCAGATATTGAACTGGAAATAGTTTTCCATTGAAGAAAGCTTCCAGGAATATCACCATTTCCTCTGAAGTTGAAACAATACCTCCATCTGCTCCAAACGAACTCATCGATTTTGGAATGTCTAGTTTGCTTTGCTTGTAATACATTTTCTTTGGCGTACGATCCAATGCATCTGAGTACAGGTAGGTTTTTTTTAAACCCAAGGGCTGAAAAATTTCTTTGTCCAAAACTGTCTTTAGGTCCTCTTGGCATAATTCTTCAATGATCTTCCCTAACAATTGATAATTTGTGTCCGAATAATGTGCTCTATTTTTCTGTCCCGGATTAAACAGCGGTTTCATTGCCTTACTTCGGGTGATCGCATCTTCGAAAGTCCAGGATTGATCATTACCGCTTATAATTTCTTGCTCTAAGCTTTTTCTCGTCTGCCCTTTTTGTTGGAAGTAATCCGGAATTCCAGAGGTATGAGCTAATAATTGTCGAACGCTTATCTTCGAGGAGTATTCTGTACCATTTATATAATGCAATTTTTCCAAAATTGGCGCGGACAGATATTTACTGATTTTATCGTCAAGGGATATTTTATCGTTTTGTCTCAGTTTGAGTATGACTGTAGTAACAAATAGCTTTGTAACACTTGCAATGAAATAGGGCTCGTTTTCTCGAAAGTCGCCACTTCTCCCACACCAATACAAATTAGGAGTCTTTAAACATATGGAACTACCGAAGACAATTCTATTGTCGACGATCCTATCAATAATCATTTGGATTCTTTGTTCATTTTTTTTCTCCTTGCTCATACTGAGATTGTAAGTTTCACTTGTCAACATCTGACTTAAACAACTTCAATAGTTACCTTCTCTGACAATAGTTATCGATAGTTGCGGTTTATTAAGTCCCATTTTAAGGCATTGTAACCACAATACCAATGACATTTGCTTGCTGGGTGATGGATATCCGTATGAGATAAATCAATGAATTGTTACCTGGCTCTCCATAACTTTGTAATGGGCCGCCCAATCGGTCAAATTACCGAAGTAGTTTGACGGAATTATCAATAAGTCATTGACAATTTTCATCTATTACTTAATCAAAATAGAAGACTATGGACCAGCAAGAAAACTATCAAAAGGCAAGGAAACGGGTTGTATCCAGGGTCAATTTTTACGTTCACCTGGGGGTTTATCTGGCAGTTGGAATTCTGTTATTAATAATCAATCTCAGCAACTCTCCCGAAGTTCTTTGGTTCCAGTGGCCCATGATGGGATGGGGGGTCGGTGTATTGTTTCACGCAGCGGGAACCTTCCTTTTTTCAGCGGGGTCTGAGACAATGAACAAGATGATCGAAAAGGAATTAAGAAAGGAAGAAGAAAGTTATGGGGTAAAGAATTGAAACGATGAAGAACTATCTTTTGCGAAAAAAAAATGGAACCCAGTTGACCCTTTCCATGCTCCTAGCAGCCATGGAAGGGATCACCATTATTTTTGGCTGTTATCTGACGCTTTTTCTGAAGCCTTTCAGAGACCGGTGGGGCTTGAGTAAAGAAGAGACGAAACGTTCATTCCCAGGGGATGAGTTTGTTGAAGAACCAAAATCACAGTTCACGCACGCCATTAAAATCAACGCTTCAGCTCAGCAGGTGTGGCCATGGATCGCTCAAATAGGGCAAGGTCGGGGTGGCTTTTACAGTTATGAAGCTTTAGAAGAACTAGCCGGCCTCCACATCCGTAATGCGGATGAAATCCTTCCCGAATTCCAGAACCCGCAATTAGGGGATTTGATTCCTTTCGGGCAGGGGGAGGCGTATCCATTAATTGTCTGTGAAAAAGATAAAGCGATGGCCATAGGTCATTGTCGCGATTTGGATAGAAACGAGGCCTATGATCCTGAGGTACAGAAGTCTGAAAATAATTTCCAGGTTAGTTGGCTTTGGTATGTAGAACCCCTGGATGAACAACACTCCAGGTTTATCTCAAGGAATAGAGTTACCTACACCTCTTCTTTCAAAAATAAGTTGTTGTTTGGCCTGCTGGCGGAGCCGGTCATTTTTGCCATGGACCGGAAAATGTGTTATGGCATTAAGAGAAGAGCGGAAGCAACTTTATAAACTTTGCTATACCCATGGATCTGTCTCTTATACACATCTGACGCTGCCGACGAAGAGGATAGTGTAG
>CAJXUM010001441.1 GCA_913060855.1 uncultured Lewinella sp.
AATCAAACGCTCAGTATTCATCTTACTACTAGACATTTAGAAGACAGAAGCGAGAAAAGAAACTACTGAAGCGGGGCTTCTTTCTTGTATCTAGCCAATATCTACTCTGACATCTACCTTTCCCAGTAGTATGAGTATTTGACCTCCAGCGATCCAGCCGATCCACCCCGCAACCCGTTAACCCGCAACACCTATTTCAACCCGCAACCCGCTCACCCATCAATCCACCATAAACTTCACCTCTCCTCCCACAATCGTCATTTTTACCTTCGTTTCCAATATCTCCGCATCGGTACAAGTAGCCAAATCCTTAGAAAGTACCACAATATCAGCTAACTTTCCGACCTCCAAAGAACCTTTATCTTCCTCTTCAAAAGCAGCATAAGCATTCCACAAAGTATAAGAATACAGTGCTTCTTCCCTTGTCATTCTTTGTTCGGGAAAAAATTCCAGGCCAGAGTCTACCCGCTTTCGAGTAACGGAAGCGTATAGGCATTCAAAAGGATCAACATCTTCTACGGGTGCATCGGTGCCATTCGCTACTTTCGCGCCAGAGTCGAGCAGAGAACGCCAAGGATAAGCGCCATCTCGCGCCCGCTCCTCCCCTAGTCGCCGAACCACAAAAGGCGCATCAGAGGTGCAATGGATCCCCTGCATGGAGGCAATCACCCCCAACTCGCTGAAGCGAGGAATATCAGCTGGATCAAGGTGCTGTGCATGTTCAATCCGCCAGCGGAGGTCCTTCTTATCCGGATATTTTTCAAAATTCTGCTGCATGACATCGAGTACGACTTGGTTGGCTTTATCACCAATCGCATGCACACAAAGTTGCATGTCATGATCGATAGCCAAGGCTGCAATTTTCTCTACCTCGCTGATCGGTGTCGTGTTTTGTCCGACAAACTCTGTTTTGTCATCATAAGAAGATAACAACCAAGCCCCAAAAGAACCTAAGGCTCCATCGACTTCCGTTTTTATCGCCTTACAAGTAAAAAAATGATCCCCTGCATTGACAATCGGGAAACCGACCATATTATCTTTCATTCGATCGTGGGAATGCCGCAACATCACCCAAAGTCGCATATCCAAGTCTCCACTTTCCGCCAACTCTTGGTACCAATCGACATCCTGATAGGAAGAGCCTGCGTCCTGAAAAGAGGTAATACCATTTTCCAGGCATTCTTGCTGAGCAGCCTCGATACCAGCCAGCCAGGTGTCTTTCTTTTGGTCATCCGTCAAGGTGTTCAAATATTCCTGATAGGCGGCTCGGATAATAGCCTGCGCTCGCTCCTCAAATACGCCAATCGCTTCCCCTCTTGAGTCACGTACAATCTCTCCGCCACTAGGATTGGGCGTTTCCTTGGATACACCGGCGAGCTCCATGGCTTTGGAATTGGCAAAAAGGCCATGACCGCTGGCGTGACCTAACACGACAGGATTATCCGGTGAGACAGCGCTTAATTTATCATGATAAGGATATCCGAGTACATCGCGATCGAGCGGTTGCAGCCATTTCTCTTGGTGCCAACCTCGGCCAGTAATCCATTCCCCCGGCTTGGCTTTTTTAGCGGCCTCTGCTACCATCTCTACAATCTCATCCCAGCTGGCGGATCGCAAAAAATTAAGGTTTAACATACTTTGACCTAAACCCGAAAAATGGCCGTGGCCTTCAATCAGTCCAGGCATAGCAAATTGCCCCTTCAAATCCATTACTTCGGTGTCTGCTCCTTTCAATTTCTCTATTTCTGCAGTGGTACCGACCTGCATAATACGCCCATCTTTCACGGCCACCGCTTCGGCTTGTGGCTGATCAGCGTTAACGGTATAGAAATTCCCGTTGACCATTACTACATCTGCTGTTTCTTCCGTTTGGCAAGAGAAGATGAGAATGGCTAAACACAACAATAGTGAGTTCTTTACATACATTGGCTAGAAGTTTTTGTAGTTGTTTAAGAATGATCTTTTGAAGCGGAATTTGAAGGAATGAAGTTCTGGGAACTGTTTCCAGGTTCTTGTTCTCTCGAATGGCAGCCAATCAATCATTTTTAAACAACTTCTTTTTGTAAATCTAAGAAAGATGTCGCTTAAAAAGGCTACAAGGGCTAGAATTTGAAAGAGAAGTTGTCTAAAAAAGCGCCTAAATTTTATCAGAGGAGTATATTTGCACCGTATGGAAAAAGTATATCTTGAAATGAGGGTAATCGGCAAAGTTCAAGGCGTATACTACAGGGCTTCTACGAAAAAGAAGGCGGACGAACTGGGCCTGACCGGTTGGGTAAAAAACGAACCCAATGGCGAGGTATCTATTGCCGTGCAAGGAGCGCCCAAGCTAGTAGAGCAATTCACCACCTGGTGCGCCATTGGCCCCCCAATGGCTACTGTCTGTCTCTTATACACATCTCCGAGCCCACGAGACCGAGGCTGATCTC
>CAJXUM010001442.1 GCA_913060855.1 uncultured Lewinella sp.
CGTCGGCAGCGTCAGATGTGTATAAGAGACAGTATCTCTAGTCCTGTTGGGAAGTTGCGTTAGCCAAAAAAGTTATGATGAGTTACAGGAAACGGTCTCCTATTATAAGGAACAGGCCACGGTGACAGATTCTTTGAATAATGCAACCCGAAATGCCGAATTGGAAAAGCAGGAAATAGAGGTGGATTTGAAAACAGCCATGATGGAGATCGAACAACTCACCGCTACGAATAAGAGTTTGTACAATAGCTATCAGGAAATGTTGACCAAGTACAATTCTCTGATCAATCAAAACCGCGAAGTGCTGTCCGTTACTTCTTATGAAAATCTAAGTCTACAAGAAGCTGTTGCCAAAAAGGAAGACGAACTCGACCAGAAAAAGCAAGCTTTATTGCAGATGGAGTATGAACTTCGACGAAACGAAGATCGAATCAAAGCAGCAGAATATAATTATACTGAAGCTCGCGGCTCAATAAGCGCTAAGAACCAACGAATTCAGGAGCTGGAAGCCAGTCTTCAGGCCAATGAGAAAACAATGACTCAACTCCGCAATAGTATGAATGAAGTGCTGCGCGGCTTTTCTAGCCAGGATTTATCAGCGGTAGAAAGAAATGGCAAGATGTACTTGTCACTCAGTCAAAACCTAATGTTCCCAAGCGGTAGCAATGAAATTGACTGGAAGGGAAGGCAAGCGATCATGAAATTGGCAGAAGCCCTTAAAAGTAATCCAGATATTGACATCACAGTAGAAGGTCATACTGATTCGGATGGTACAGCCTCTAAAAATTGGGATTTAAGTGTACTAAGAGCTACTACCGTCGTAAAACTATTGGCCAGTTATGGTGTACCTGCTGATCGATTAATCGCTTCAGGCCGTGGGTTTTATGCCCCGATCGCCTCTAATAGCAACCAGCAAGGTAAGGGCTTAAACAGGAGAACAGAAATCATTTTGTCACCGCAATTAGATCAGCTATACAATCTGATTCGACCAGAGTAGCCAATATAACTTAGCTATTTGGCCCAGTCTGATGCTGATATCTCAAGCCTCGTTGCCTTTAAATGACAGAACTTTTGTCGCACTGTAATAAGTATTAAATATCTACTATGAAAAACTTCCTCCCTGCCCCTAAGCTGTGGTACTGTATTTGGGGGGTATTGCTGCTTATACTAAGTAGCTGTACAGCTCTTAAAAAAGGTATCAACTTCGAAAAGGCGAACAAGGTGATTGAAATGAGTAAGGGCCCTTGCTTTGGTTCCTGCCCTATTTTTACTATTTCTATTTATGACAACGGTTGGGCGACCTATAATGGTAAACTGTATACCGATAAACTAGGTGTTTACGTTAAGAAAGTGGGTAAGGCCCGCTTGGAAGAGATCAAGCGCGAATTGCGATTGGCCAATCTATGGCAATATTCTAATATTTACCGCAGTACATTACCCGACTTACAATCGGTTACGATCAATTATTACGAAGGAGGCCGAACAAAAACCATAACGGGTAAAGAAGGAAGACCCGTTTCTGTAGTGAAAATTGAGACTTTTTTGGATAAGATGGCTAGTACTAGTGGTTGGACAGAAAAAGAAAAACCAGATTATCAACTGCCCGCAGGGGCCATTCCGAATGAAATAATCGTTAAGCTTAAAGAAAATGTCAATGCCGAGGCATTTGTGCTTAAGTATTACAAACAAGATTTAAAAATTGTAAAGCGACTTTCGCCAACAGGCGACTATTGGCTATTTTCGTTCAATGAAAGTAATATGCCTCCGGATGAAATGTTGAGCTTTGTAAGAAGAGATAGAGAGGTATTAAGCGTGGAATTTAATAAGAAGCTAGAGATGCGAGATCGATAGCACTTATTTAATCTTTATATAAAATTGAAAAAGAGTTACTTATGAAAAATTGGATGATTCTTTCTTTAGTCATCTTTAGCTTTGCAGCTTGTAAGAAAGACGTTGACCAAGTTTTGGTAGACCAAGAAAAGATTGAAAGCTATTTGACAGACAATCAACTTACCGCCCAAGTTCACCCTTCTGGTTTACATTATATACTTGATGAGCCACTAGGGACCGGAGAACATCCGACCACTTCTGATAAGGTTACGGTAAAATATAAAGGCTATCTACTAGATGGAACTGTTTTTGACCAAACACAAGGAGATAAAACCATCTCGTTCAGTCTAACTAATCTAATCGAAGGATGGAAGATCGGCATCCCCTTATTGAAAGAGGGTGGAAAAGGTACCTTCTTATTGCCTTCTGCTTTAGGTTATGGCAATTTCCCACCGCCACGTTCTGTTATTTCTGCCAATGAGGTATTGCTCTTCGACATCGAACTGATAAGCATCGACTAGTAAAAGAAGGATTTAAAGAATCAAAAGCGGCTCATCTTTATAAAAAAGGTGAGCCGCTTTTCGTTAGGCCTGAGC
>CAJXUM010001443.1 GCA_913060855.1 uncultured Lewinella sp.
ACTATCCTCTTCGTCGGCAGCGTCAGATGTGTATAAGAGACAGATGTTGGTGGATGAACCTACTGCACTCGAAAGTCTCTTCTCCCAAGTACCGCTATTGATTGCGACGCATTGCGAAGATGAGGCTACCATCCGTCGGAATATGGAGTTGTACCGCGAAAAGTACGGAGAGGACGTGCCTATTTCATGTCATCCAACCATTAGAAATGTCGAAGGCTGCCTAATCTCCTCTACCCTGGCTACCAATTTGGCCAAGCAATACAATACGCGACTGCATATCTTGCACATTTCAACTCGGGATGAATTAGCGCTATTTGATCCTCATACGCCCTTGGCCGAAAAAAGAATTACCGCTGAAGTTTGCGTACATCATCTTTACTTCAATGCGGATCAGTACGAGACATTAGGTACACAGATTAAGTGTAATCCAGCTATAAAAGAAGTGGCGCACCAATCGGCCTTACTCCCCGCCTTATTAGAAAACCGCCTAGATATCATTGCTACCGATCATGCTCCCCATACCTGGGATGAGAAGCAGCAGACCTATTTTAAAGCGCCTTCAGGTGTACCCTTGGTGCAACACAGTCTCAATGTGATGCTGAAACTTCACCAAGAAGGAAAGATCAGTTTGGAGAAGATCGTAGAGAAGATGTGTCACGCCCCTTCTATCTGCTTTGAAATGGATCAGCGTGGATTTTTACGAGAGGGATATTGGGCAGACATTGCCATCGTTGATTTGGAAAAAAGCTGGGAAGTCAATAAAAGTAATATTTACTATAAATGTGGTTGGTCACCTTTCGAAGGAGAACAATTCAAGGGCCAAGTAACCTCAACCATTGTGAGTGGTCATCTAGCCTATCATGAGGGGGCTTTCAACGAATCTAAGATGGGAGAGCGTCTGCTATTTGATCGTTAGGGATAAGTTGAAAATAAATTCACTTAATTAGTGGTTTGTCTATTTTTTCTAGCCTTGTCCAAGCGTTTGTCGATCATCACTAGCAAAATCAATGAGCTACTGATGGCCAATAAAATGAGCGCCGATTTGTAGGGCAAGAATAGGGATTGTGGGACATCAATTAAGTTTCTAGTGATTTCATTGCTATAGGTCCCAGTAGAAGTAGCTGTATCGGGGCTCAAAAAACCGATCCCGAGGGTAGATACCATCAAAAAGGAAAGACTGGTCCAGAAGGCTTTAATCCACACGGGGCCCAATAACTGGCGTGCGGGAAGCTTTTGGTAGAGGACAGGGAGGTTTTCCATCACATTAGTGGTGAAACGCATCGAGGGTTCTTCCAGTGTCAATGCTTGGAAACCTTGGTCCAATACTTGGCGCTCTTCAAAAGCCTTTTTGAAGCTAGGGTCAGTAGCCAGCAATTGTTCAAATGCTGCTTTTTCTGCTGTATCGCAATGCCCATCTAAGTATTTCCAAATTAACTCGTCCTGGTCCATGATTAACGCAGATTATCTTTTATTTCACTACCTAATTGTTTTTCTAAATGACGTTTTAGACTTTCTCTGGTTCGGTGTAATTTAGTCTTTACATTGGTGAGGGTCAAGCCCGTTATTTCGACAATCTCTTTGATGCTCTTTTCTTTCAAATAAAACAAGGTTACCACTGCCGCATCTTGGGGTTTTAACTTTCGAATGGCAACAAGCAGCTGTGCTTGCAACATTTCCGTATTGATGATTTGCTCAGCATTGGCTTGTGTCGGGTCCGATACCTGTAAGTGATTATCCTCACTATCCAGTGGTACATTCCCTTTTTTTCTTACTCTTACCTTATCCAATGCAGTGCGATAAGCCACCGTGTAGAGCCAGGTACTAAACTTGGCTTTTTGCTCAAAACTTCCCAATGTCTTATACACTTTGATGAAAACATCTTGTGCCGCCTCTTCCGCCTCTTCCCGCTGATTTAGCACCCGCATACAAATGGTAAATACATAGTCCTTATACCGTTCCACCAATTGGCGAAAGGCTGCCTGATCCCCTTTCAGGATCCGACCGACTATATGAATATCCTCTTCCGTTTGGTGCATCTGCGAATACTATGACGTGTCTTGGACTCGATCGGTTACAAAATACAAAAAATCTATAGTCACTTCTATGGGTAAAGATGCACAAAGATGCCTTTTCCCCTACGAGAAGGGGCAAAAGAGGTTAATAAAGACTAATGTATAAAGGCAATTCAATGATAATATCGTGAATCATAATACTAGACATTTAGAAGACAGAAGCGAGAAAAGAGACTGCTGAGGTGGGGCTTCTGGCTGGTATCTAGCCGATCTCTCCTCTGTCTTCTGTCATCTGGCTTCTACTTTTGTCCAGTAGTATGATCGTGAATCACAAAAAAAATACGAAATTTGTAACCACTTGTAGCTGTCTCTTATACACATCTCCGAGCCCACGAGACCGAGGCTGATCTCG
>CAJXUM010001444.1 GCA_913060855.1 uncultured Lewinella sp.
GGCCTCAATGAAAAAGTACCCTATGCCTTCACCGCTTTCGTGGCACCCAATGGCATGAAAGTAGTGAATGGGAATTGTTTGACTTGCCATGCCAGCCCCTTCCAAGGCGAAATGATCATCGGCATGGGTAATAGTTTTTCGGATTATCGCCGCAATTTGACGACTATGGCTAAGTTGATGAACTTTGGCATGAACGTGAAATACAAGAAATCGGCTGCCGAGTATCAAGCCTTTGAGACTTTCGGGAAATTTCTCCGAAAGATCGCGCCAGAGATCGAGACTAATCAGATAGGGGCCAATCCCGCTTTTCGTCTGGCAGAGGCCTGTATGATGCATCGTGATCCGGTGGATTTGACCTATGTAAAAACGCCCAATTATGAAATGAACAATTATCCCATCGCCACCGATGTTCCCCCGCTTTGGCACGTAAAGAAGAAAAATGCCCTCTATTATAATGGGATCGGACGCGGTGATTTCACCAAACTATTGTTTCAAGCCTCAGTATTAGGGATAGCCGATAGCACGGAAGCCAGGAAAGCAATCAACAACTTCAAAGACGTCCTTGCCTGGCTACAATCCTTGGAGGCTCCGGTATACCCCAAACCAATCGATCAGGGCTTAACGGCCAAAGGGCAACTACTATTTGAAAATGCCTGTAGTAAATGCCATGGTACTTATGGTGAAAATGAGGAATACCCCAACAAGTTGGTAGCACTAGACGAGGTCAAGACGGATCCGCTCTACGCCCAGTATGCTTATTCTTCAGGCATCGTAGAGTGGTACAATAATAGTTGGTTTGCTAATTCTAGTCCACGGTCATATTTCGAGCCAGAGCTGGCCTATATGGCCCCGCCTTTAGATGGAGTCTGGGCTACAGCTCCTTATTTTCACAACGGTTCGGTTCCCACTTTGGATGAGGTATTGCATAGCGAGAGCCGGCCTCAGTACTGGAGTCGACAAGGAGAATCGGCTGCTTATGATTTTGAAAAAGTGGGCTGGCAATATGAGCGGGAGGAGAAAAGTAAAGGAAAATGGACCTTCGATACGAACCTACCTGGCTATAGCAATAAAGGTCATTACTTTGGCGATGAATTCACGACGGATGAAAGAAAAGCAGTGGTCGAATACTTAAAGACCTTATAAACAAGTTTTAGGCTTTGTCGAAATTTTAAACACGATCTTTATCTTTGAAGTTATTTAAAAATATCTCACTGGCCTCTATGGAGCTCTTTTTGACTCACTTTTCGTTTTTTTATCGCCGCGTAGCGATGCTATGCAGCTCAAAAAATCCCGATGTAATTATCGGGACAATTGAGCCAAAAATCTTCTCCCTAAAGGCTCAGCAGACATTCTTAAACAACTTCTTTGCTTCAAATAATCAAACCAAATATGAGAAAACTATCTTTCGTCCTTTTCCTAGTATCAGCTGTGGGACTTTCTTCACTAGCTGCTCAACAGGCTGTCGCTGATCAATTTAAAGCCCCGATCAATGACAGGATTGGATTATTCTTTGATGCCACGGCAAAAAAAGACTGGTTGGGCGTCTTGAATCTAACCTATGATTCTTTGTTTAACTTGATCCCAAAGGAACAAATGTTGACCCTTTTTGAGCAGATGGAATCAGAAGGTATGGAGATCAACATGGGCAAATTTGTCATCAAAGATTTCGTGGGGCAAGTTGATGCCAACAAACAACATTTCATCAACCTGAATTATCAAATGGAAATGGAACTCAAGTTTTCCGGACCAAGCTTTAGCGACGATAATGTCATGGGCTATATGAAAACTTCCTTTGAAACTACCTATGGCGCTGAAAATGTCACTTTTGACAAGGAAGCCTCTAGTTTTCAAATCAAAGCAGACAAAAATCTATACGCCATTGCGCCAGTGAATAGCCAAGAATGGAAATTTGTAGAGAATAATCTTGAACAACAGATCATTCTGGAGCAGATTATTCCGGAGCCCGTTCGCACGGCCTTTGACAAATAAATCCTCTACTGCTGGACATTTGCGGTTTAGGAGCTTAGAAGTTTAGCCTCCTATTCCTGGCTTTAATCTTTTAAACCCTTAACTTTTCAACAGAATGTCCAGCAGTATTCTTATACCGCTATCATCAAAACACGACATGCCAACACCTACACCTATCAACATCGCTATCATAGATGGCTTCACGCTCAATCCTGGTGACCTTACTTGGTCGATATTAGAAGATCTTGGGAACGTAGCCATCTTTGATCATAGCCCTCCAGCACAAATATTAGAGAGAGCCCAAGGAAAAAACATCTTGGTGGTCAATAAGGCCCCTATCTCTGCTGAACTCATGCAATCCTTACCTGATCTTCAACTGATCACGTTGACGGCCACGGGCTATAATCTGTCTCTTATACACATCTCCGAGCCCACGAGACCGAGGCTGATCTC
>CAJXUM010001445.1 GCA_913060855.1 uncultured Lewinella sp.
GAACAATACGATAGAGATCCGGGTAAACTTCCTGCCGATCAGCAGCATTAAAAAACTTTAAAATATCTCTAAGAATGCAGAGGATTAGATTTATCTTCTGTAAACCATCCACGGGAAGAACATATCCTTCCACTTCCAACATTTTCAACTCTTCCTTAATATTGTGGTAGGCTTGTATCGGAAAAACTTCCCCTTTTGAGAGGATTTGACTAAAGGCTTTTACCTCCTTTAGTTTAGCTTTTATTTTTTCTAATTGTATCTCGGGTTGGATAGCTCTCACCACTTCCTTTCCTAAGTCACCCACACATTCCTGCTCTAACAGTTCAAGTACCTTATCAAATTCTAACTTTTCGTACAGATCGCTCGGCTCAAGTTGCATCACTTTCAGTTTTAGACTACAAAAATCCGGAAAGACAATCATACAAACAAGTTTTCGAGGCAAGAGTTCCCTGCTTATTGTGAATTGCTGATTTTATGGGGGGCATTTATAGGACTTATGGGTGGATTCACTAACTTTGCCGCCTCAAAAAAACTTCTCTGACCTTTTTTGTGGTCAGCCTTTTAGATAGAAAGATTGCAACCAAAGGAAGCAAAACTTTCGCCTAAGGCGCTGACGCGAAAAACGAAAATGATCAGAGAACCAAAAAAAAGTAAAGTGGCAGGTAATACATTTGGAACAGCGTTTAGAATTACAACATTTGGCGAATCTCACGGCAAAGCGATTGGTCTCATCCTGGATGGGTGCCCAGCAGGATTAACCATTGATGAAGATTTCATTCAACACGAATTGGATCGGCGCAGGCCCGGTCAATCTAGTATCGTTACCCAACGCAAGGAGAGTGATACGGTTCAAATCCTATCAGGTGTATTCGAAGGAGTAGCCACCGGAACGCCTATCTCTATGGTGATCTTTAATGCCGACGCTCGTTCTAAAGATTACAGCCACATTGCTGATAAATTCCGCCCTTCTCATGCCGATTTCACCTATTCTGCCAAATACGGCACTAGGGATTACCGAGGTGGTGGCAGGTCTTCTGCTCGTGAGACAGCGGCAAGAGTAGCTGCAGGAGCTATCGCTAAGCTTTTTTTACAAAAAAAAGGCATTAGTGTACAGGCCTACGTCAGTCAAGTGGGTCATTTAGCCATGACACAAGACTACAAAGCGCTTGACCTCTCCTTAACGGAGTCCAATCCTGTACGTTGCCCGGATCCAGCAATGGCTGAAAAAATGATCGACTTCATTAAATCCGTTCGTAAAGATGGCGATACGGTAGGTGGCGTAGTAAGTGCAGTGGTAAAAGGCTGCCCAGTGGGTTTAGGCGAACCGGCCTTTGATAAGTTGCATGCCGACTTGGCTAAGGCCATGTTGAGCATCAATGCCTGTAAAGGTTTTGAATATGGTTCGGGTTTTCAAGGGGTGAGCATGCGTGGCTCCGAGCACAATGATATCTTTTTTGAAGAAGATGGAGCAGTAAAAACAAAAACAAACTATTCTGGCGGTATCCAAGGTGGTATTTCGAATGGTATGGATATTTATTTCCGCACCGCCTTCAAGCCAGTGGCTACTATTGTCACTGCTCAGGAGTCAGTTAATGAACAAGGTGAGTCCGTTTCTGTTGTAGGTAAAGGAAGACATGATCCTTGTGTTGTACCACGTGCCGTGCCGATTGTAGAATCCATGACTGCATTAGTGTTGGCTGATCATCTTTTGCGACAGCGCATGACCAGGTTTGATCAGTAAACGAGTAAGCCGGTAATAATTTAACAGTTGGGTTTCATTCTCCCACTTGTAAGACTTCAATATTACCCTTAAATTGAGGCCAAAGCTCATATTTGCTCTCAACGAAAAAAACTCACGATGACTGTTATTACGCGCTGCTTCCTAGTGGTCTGTCTTTTGCTTTCTGCCATAGCCTTTCAATCTCCATATATCAATGCGCCTTTCCAGGACATCCTTACTCGCTTAAAAGTATACAGCGAAATAGGGGCCTCTGATAAAGTCTACATCCAAACGGATAAACCCTACTATACTAGTGGAGAGACCATCTGGCTGAAGACTTATGTAGTGGACGGAATAAGGCATCTGCAAAGTGCTAAATCTCGCATCGTCTATGTGGAATTCATCAGCCCTAAGGATAGTATTGTAGCGGAGAGGAGGATGCTAATCACGGATTTTGGTGCCGCAGCTGACCTACGCATATCGCCTGATTGGCCATCCGGGAAATATTTACTCCGGGCCTATACCCAATATATGCGGAACGCGGAAAAGCAGTATTTCTACCAAAAAGAAATACCTGTATGGTACCAAAATCTAGAAGATAAAGGAAGTCCCACAACTGCGGCAGGTGATGTTTCAAAAGAAGGAATGAATCTGTCTCTTATACACATCTCCGAGCCCACGAGACCGAGGCTGATCT
>CAJXUM010001446.1 GCA_913060855.1 uncultured Lewinella sp.
ATATGTTCTTAATAAGGATCTTGTTGAGGATTCCTTCAAAAGTTTATCCGATAAACTGAAAGAGTTAAGTGGTGAGGAAAAAATAAGTTTATTTCAATTCCGTCAAAATCTGGAACGGCATTTCTTCCAATATCTACCTATTGGGCGATGGATGCGCTATAAGATCGTCTACGATGGGAAAAAAATATTTGACCACGTTTATGATGCCCAAAGTCAAAGTTTTAATTACCACGAAGCCCAAATTTTGGATTATACCCTTGAGCGGATATTGTATCAGGCACTGCAACAATATGAGAAAGAATTTCAATTAAAAACCGAAGATACCACTGAGACATTGGAGTACTGGCAGTATTATAAAAGAAAAATTAGTGATCGAGTAGCGACTTTGATTCCTAATGAAAATCAGGTTTCTAAGTTGGAGGGCAGGAAAGAATTTTATGAAATAGTAAACAACTTTCTTGCCAATCAGGAGCTCAATAGTCAGAATTTGGTAGAAAAAGCTCAAGCGATATTAACAGATATGAGGAAAAAACAAAGAACAAGCACCTCCGAATCCGCGAAAGCCCAGAAAGTGATTGCGGATTTCCGAAATAGTTTTGAGGAAGTTATTATCGAAATAGTTGATGAGCAAAAGGAGCCAAACGACTTGAAGGCTGAGCTTCAACAGGGCTTGGATGACGCTACGAGTTTAGTCAAAGCGATTATTGCTCAATTGAAACTTGCAGATATATATGAAAAATTCAAAGCAACTCTAACCTAACAACTTAGCGTCAATTCGCAAAAACAAGCAAATGCCAGATCAACTCACCCATATCCACGGTCAATTAACGCAAGGGCTACTCCCACTCACAGCGGAAGGCCTCGGGTCGATTAGCTTAGCCAATACTATAAACCGCGAACTCATTTCCGGGGAGACTGCTGCCTTACAATTGGCTCCAGGTAAACAGATAAATCAAGCTGCTGATAGCCTGCAATTCCAGGCGGTAGCCACCAATGTATTTGGCTTCCTCCATTTACTTATGGAGGTCCAGTTTTTTCTCCACAACGATCAGTTGGAATGCCTATTGAGTGCGATTATGCCAGCAGGATGGAATTTTCGCCAAAGCTATCCGGATTTGCCGGATTATCAGCATTTTACCAATGGTATCGCCCGGGCTACTGATTCGTTCTTTTATCAGTTAAAATTCGCTGTCGACCAGCCAACCCGTTTGCTGTTTTCTTCTTACGATTTTCAGACCAACCGAAGTGCAGATGCTTTTCTGACTCAATTTGACAATACACTTGCTGCTCCTTCGATAAAGTCAGGGCCCAATTTTAAACTGAACTTGGGTTTGGACAGCATCCCCGGCTTGGATGTGCTGCTTCAATTTGTCCAACACCAGCAGCCCACCCTGGCCGGCATTGGCTACCTGGAGTTACAACCTAATGGCGACCAATTCCTTAAACTAGTATTCGAGCTGCCGTTCACACATCGGTTCGAAAATACATTTGAAATTGGTATTACTAGCCTCGTTTTTTATTCCAGCGTTTCCCGCAAGATACCCCGTGCTACCGCTGGCATTGTTTTTATTGGTGGACTGGGCTTTGACCCGTCTGACCACCCACCACGTAACGTGGAAATCACCTGGCCCATTGGTACCACCCAATTGGTCATTCAAAACGGAGAACCCATACCCTTTCCCAGCTTCGATACCTTTGCTAACCTCCTCCCGGATCATCTGCCTAATCAGCAGAGCAATGGATTTCCGGTGGAGACCGCTAGCTTAAGTGATTTATATATTCGAGAAATATCCTTTCATCTTTCCGCTATTGCTCCACCAGCACTTTCCTTCATTACTTTTAGTGTCGGACCGCCTCAGGACTGGAACTTGGATTTTCTCAATGGTGCCATTGGTATAGAAGACTTGCTGCTGCGCTGGGATATTTTCTTCGGAGGGGGCAACAATAAAGTAGATTTTTACTTGTTTGGGGCGTTTATTTTAGGCGGTGGTCAGGTTAATGTCTCAGCCGTTTTTCCAGATTTTGTCTTTCAGGGTGAGTTGGCACCCTATCAAACAATTAACCTGTCTGCTATTTTGCAGCATTTTCTTCCCAATGCCAATTTACCTGAGGTCGATATTCAGGATCTCAGTTTGCAGGCTGATTTTAAGCAAAAGATATACACCTTTGAAATTGATATCGCTACGGATTGGAAAATCGAGTTGGGCCAGGTATCGGTACTGCCGCTGAAGGATCTCCGAGTTAATCTGGAAAAAAGAGAGCTGAGTACCCTGGTTACTATTGATTGTAAGGTGGCTATTGGTGCGGTTGATGTAGTGGTAATGGCTACAAATAGCGGCCAGGCGCCCTCGGGCTGGCAATTGCGTGGGAGTACCGGGAGAGGGCAAGCGATTCCAATCGGTGAGCTCCTGTCTC
>CAJXUM010001447.1 GCA_913060855.1 uncultured Lewinella sp.
CGAGATCAGCCTCGGTCTCGTGGGCTCGGAGATGTGTATAAGAGACAGAATCCGATGAGAATGTGCTGTATTATTATTTAAGGGTCATTCAGGATAATGATCATATTGGCTGGTCGAGCCCGGTTTGGGTAGAGGTGTGATTTTATTTAGGAAACAAGCTCTCAATAATAAGCCATTTCTTTTCTTATTCCATCATGGTAGTTTGTCTGGTCTTTTCATGACATCCGTATCGACCCGACTCCGCGATGGAATCGGACCAAGGATGCGATTCTCGTACCCGGAATTGACAAAAACAAGACCCGGCAAATGTTCATGATTAGAATTACTCCCTAGATCACCTTTCCGTCTCTTTTTCCTTAAACGATTCTCGAAACACTTTGTACTCCTGCATAAGTTCATCAACCAATTCAGGTCTTTCCCTAGAAAGATCATTTGACTCCGTTGGATCATTTCTCAGGTTAAAAAGCTGGATTTCATTTTCAGGCTTTAGTGGAATCAAACCAGGATACTGTGCTGGTGTTGCTTGACCTTCGATGGGAGCTATTATCGTAGTCCCATCAGGGCCGCGCGGATCTGACCACTTGCTTAAATCCACGGGTTTATAATACCTGGGTTCCCGTACAAATAGCTTCCAGTCTCCTTTTCGCATCGTTACAATGTGATTGTTGTGCATACTGTAAACAGGAGCATGCTCGATCTTATTCCCTTTTAGAATAGCGGTAATATCTTCGCCTTCAATCGTATTTGTTTTTGTCGGAACTACTCCACATAGAGACAAAAGCGTTGGGAACAAATCGAGCGACCAGCAAGGCACATCCACTTTTTGACTTTGTGGAAATACCGCTGGATAGCGAATCATAAACGGTACTCTAATACCTCCTTCCCAGGTAGTCGCTTTCTTGCCTCTAAACCCTCCGGTGCTACCACCGTACGACGGGCCATTATCCGACATAAAAATAACAATGGTATTCTCTAGAATTTGCAACTTTTCCAACGTACTCATAATTTCGCCTACCGACCAGTCCAACTCCTTGATTACATCAGTGTAGAGATCATTAGGCGTATCAGGAGTGTAAAAACGTTCGGATGCAGCCAGTGGTTTATGCGGCATGGCATGGCACAAATGGAGGAAAAAGGGTTGGTTCTTGTTTCGCTCAATAAAATCAATGGCCTTTTCGGTATATCTTTTGGTGAGCAGATTCTGATCGACAGGATATTCCACCGTGTCTTTGTTTTCTATTAACTGAACAGGGCGCATATCGTTTGAATACAAGATCCCGAAATATTCATCGAAGCCGTGATTGACCGGAAAAAACTCTTCCTTATGCCCCATGTGCCATTTGCCGATGCACTTGGTTTTATATCCGGCCTCTTGAAAAACCTCACCAAGGGTTATTTCATCTGCTGGAAGGCCAATGTCGTTAATTCCCCTGTCGGGAGTCGGATTTTTCACCATCCCATGGCGGAGCGGAAACCTCCCCGTAAGTAAAGAAGCCCGTGAGGGAGCGCAATATGGAGTAGGCACATAAAAGTCAGTCAATGAAACGCCCTGCGCCGCTAGTTTATCAATATGTGTTGTGGTATAGTGCTCCTGTCCGTAGCAGGATATGTCACCATAACCCAGGTCATCGGTTAAGATGATGAGCACATTGGGCTTTTGCGCATCCGTATCATCCTTGTTTGAAGGAGAGCAGGCGCTAAGGGTCAGAAATGTAATAAGCCATAAAACATGGCTATGCCTCGCCAAACGTTTCAACATTGATGCTTTCGAAAAACTGGCGGATTTGGCTGGCACGGACTCCCAATAGGTGCTGTTTTTTTTCATCTTTAGCAATTAATATCCATTATCTTGTTGAATCGTTTCGTCTTATTTATCAAGAATCTCAAATTCAACATAGATGGGCTTATGATCCGAAGGATAGGCACCATCCACATTATAATCCACTTCTTCATACTTCAATACTTGTAAGGCTCCCTTATAAAGAATCCAGTCAATTTCTTTAGGGTCTTCAAAAGGGTTCTTAAGCAAATCGGGATCGCTTGAATTTTCATCCCCAACAAATACTTTATAGGGTGCACTGCCGGGACGGCAGTTAAAATCTCCCATCAGAAACACCGGGCGTTCATCGGACCATTCACCAAAACGCTTGAGTGCATTGATTCTCTCCAGAATTAATTTTGAGGCATTGATTCTCGCCAAAGACTGATCCCGGCGATTAAAGTAATGGGTATTGAAAACATAAAATTCCTGGGTGTTTTCCCAGTGGCCCCTATAATCTTGGGGATAAGGCCCTGATTTACCATCTGCCGGCCTGTTGATAATAGCGAAACGAGCCCAGCTTACCATTCTGGGGTTTACCGCTGGGCCTGTCTCTTATACACATCTCCGAGCCCACGAGACCGAGGCTGATCTC
>CAJXUM010001448.1 GCA_913060855.1 uncultured Lewinella sp.
ACGAGATCAGCCTCGGTCTCGTGGGCTCGGAGATGTGTATAAGAGACAGCCTACTGCCGCCAAACCCGCAAAATTCCCATTACCAATGGCATAAACCAATACACCAGCAAACTGTGCGACAATCTCACTAGTACTCATTTTTCCACTCAACAATCGAGTCTGGAAGAATTCTTTAGCTGAAAAGTTTTTGATCAAAGTCCGATCCAAGTCGAAGAAGGCCCCAATATGCGGTCCACTTTCGCCTTCCATGATGCTTCGCGTAATCACATCGGTCTTTGAGCCTGGCACAATTTCTCTTTCTATCGGCACAATCGACACCTCTTGTGTTGGTTTGGCCAGAATGACACCCTGCAATTCTTTAATATGATCAGCCACCTTAGCCAGTTGCTCCTGAAAAGCCAAGATTTCGATCTGCTTGTTGTTTTCTTTAGTAGGAATAAGGTCCAAGTTCTGAATCAATCGTACGCCGCTAACGAGGAAGGGCTTTGATATACCTCCTACTCGCTGGATTCTTCCTTGCCAATGCATTTCTTCACTTAAGAATAGGCATTCTTCAATAAATAATTTCTCATCAAACTTCCGGTCTGCTTTCCAGTTTTGTAAGGTATAGGCTACTACGCGATAAGCTTCCACATAGGTTTGGAGAACAACTGGCGCTACAATCACTTCAGAATTAGCAAAGAAGGCCAACTTTTCGGCCTTTGCTGCAGCTATCAAGCCTGGCCAATCTTCTGCCAATAATTCCAGGTTTGCTTCGATTTCATCCGAAAAAGTTAATTTCCTCGAATAGAAAAATTCAAACTTGAATAAAGATCGAAGTTCCATTATGGAGGCCCAAAAAGCAGCTTGCCGGTCTTCGGGCTTCGCCTCTGCAGCTTGTAATAAAGCCAATTCGATGAAAGCTCGATGGTACAAATGATGTACCGACATATTGGCGTAATAGGTAGCCTGCAAGTAGCTTTCCGAGTTGAGGACATACTTGGCGTCTAGGGCGTGGCCGTGCTGTAGGATTAGGTTCGCCCGTTGTAAGATATTCAACGCGGTTTGAACGCTTTTACCAATGGGTTTGCCTCGATCCACTAGGGCATCGGGCTTATATTTTTCGATGAGTCGCATGAGGTCGACTACATCATTTTCTATCGTATGTTTATTGAGGGAGAACTTACTGAGTAGCGAGATACAAATCAATGAAGCCGTTGTAACCGGTGTCACTTGATTGATTTTGTGTACCAATTCCAAAGCAAAACGAGACAA
Source organism: uncultured Lewinella sp. (assembly GCA_913060855.1). GTDB lineage: Bacteria > Bacteroidota > Bacteroidia > Chitinophagales > Saprospiraceae > DT-111. The sequence continues at coordinate 1,255 of CAJXUM010001448.1, forward strand.
TGTACCGGTATAGGCTTGTTCGTGTTTACCTCCCATCACAATTTCAACAGAGTTCTCTGCATTGATCTCCACAGGAGCGCCAAAACGAATGGAAATCTTTCCAAAATTGCCTTCCATTTTCCGGATATATTCTAGGAACCACTTGAGGCTTTCCGGACTTTTTCTTTTCCCACGCCCTTCCAGCGTCATCTCCTTCACATCGGGTATCAAATCATATACAATAGAGACCGGAACGTATTTGACCTCTTTGTTCGATTCCACCTCGGCTTCTCTAATATATTTTAGAATCCCCACCTTCGGCCACACTAGTTTTCCTGTACGCGAACGAGTGCCTTCGATGGCCCACATAAAATGCGACCCAACTTTTACCAATGAGGCTATAAAATGCCGCAAAGTAGCTTTATAAATCAAATCATCTTTGAAGGAACGACGAATAAAAATGACTCCACTTTGGCGGGCAATTTGGCCAAAGCCCATGAAGTCCATATTAATACCCGCAAAGGTATAAGGGAAGGGGATACCATGACGACCTAGCGTAATAGCCAAGACAAACATGTCGAGGTACGTCTTATGGGTCATTACAAAAGCGATGGGATGTCGACGCGCCAATTTGGTTAGCGATTTGACCTCTTCCGGGTTGACGTCGATGGTTTTCTTATAACCTCGTGCCAATATATATTGCATGATCTGCATCCCCATCACATTAGCGAGGGGCTGGTGTATCGCCTGGAGCTCTTTCAAGCAGTCTGCCGCTTCTTCTTGCACTTGATCATACGGCTTACCGACTTGCTCCGCAATATCTATTAGTTTCTTCTGAAATGCAGGATCATTGATAATTCCTTCCATATTTCATGTCGCTATTCACAGGTTCTTATTGAAGTTGTCTCAAAACAACTTCAATATAGATTAGGATTCTTCCCAGTTAACAAGATAGGAAATAATGTATAAAAAGCTAATGACTTTAGGAAAGCCATAGTAGCCTCTGCTATTCCCTGTCATGATTCCAATAGTGGCCTCAGTCTCGAATTGAACAAAGCCCCCTTCTATTTGTCCTTATACAAACATCATGCTTAAAATCAGACGATAATTAGCCTAATTAGCAAGAAGAATAACATCTGTCTCTTATACACATCTGACGCTGCCGACGAAGAGGATA
>CAJXUM010001449.1 GCA_913060855.1 uncultured Lewinella sp.
ATCCTGATCAATGGCGCTTCTGGCAGTTTAGGTACAGCAGCGGTGCAATTAGCTAAGCATTTTGGCGCAATAGTGACGGGGGTATGTAGCGCTCGAAATATAGAAATGGTAAAATCCCTGGGAGCAGATGAGGTCATTGATTATGCTACAGTTGATTTTACGAAAAACGGACTGACTTATGATGTTATCTACGATACAGTAGGTAAAAGTTCGTTTTCCCAGTGTAAAAAATCATTGACTCCCAAAGGCGCCTATATTTCACCTGTGCTTGGTTTTCCACTTCTCTTTCAGATGATACGAACGTCCATGTTTGGTGGAAAAAAAGCATTGTTTTCTGCCACCGGGACACTACCTGTTTCAACTATTCGACTATTCCTCCAGGAAATCAAAGAATTGATGGAGGCAGGAAAAATAAAATCAATCATCGATCAACGCTATTCCTTGGAACAGACTGCCGATGCACACCGGTACATTGACACAGGACACAAAAAAGGGAATGTCGTTTTGCTTCCATCATAGTAAAATCCAAATCGTAAGCAGGAGGAAAACGATATCACGCTTACCGCTAAGAGGATGGGGTCGTATGGTGTTTGGAGGGGTATTGGCGATCTGCGGTCACCAAAGCGCAAACAGCTTTATAACAAAAAATTAACGGTAGAAATCGGTATCTCTTGCGGTAGAAACCTACCTTTATTTCGAAATTAAAATTCGAATTAAGTTGTCAATGCTGTAGTATCTATCCAATATGAAAAAGAATACCCTCATTTTTACGATAGCCATTAGTTTTATATTGGCTGCCTGTTCCACCAATCGTATAACGACCCAAGCCAGTGCGAAAAAGCCCCAAAATATCATCGTACTCATTGGGGATGGCATGGGGCTTACCCAGGTTTCGACCACTTATTATTACAAAGAAGGAGAAAGTAATTTTTCACGCTTCAAGCACATTGGCCTCCACCAAAATCAGCCTACTAGTCATAAGGTGACCGATTCAGCCTCTGGAGCTACCGCTTTCTCCGCTGGTGTCAAAACCTACAATGGGGCAATTGGTGTCGACCAAGATACGGTCTCGGTCCCTACGATTTTAGAAATGCTCGCTGCCAAAGGTCTGAGTACAGGACTGGTGGCTACTTCCTCCATCGTACATGCCACGCCAGCCTCCTTTTATGCGCATACGGCGTCCCGTGGTAGCTACGAAGAGATTGCCCGGCAATTGGTGTATGCGCCGGTCCAGTTTTTTGCAGGTGGAGGGACGAAATTCTTTGCTAATCGTTCGGATAAACTCAACTATATTGATTCGCTTGCACAGCAGGGTTTTCAAGTAGATACCACAAAATTGGCTACTAAATCGATGGATGTTAACAAAAAATACGCCTATTTACTGGCCCCTGATGGCATGCCCAAAATGCAGGAAGGCCGCGGCGATTTTTTACCCAACGCTACCCAAATGGCCCTGGATCATTTATCCCAAGATGAAGATGGTTTTTTCCTGATGGTAGAGGGCTCCCAAATCGATTGGGGCGGACACGCTAATGATGCGGACTACGTTATTCAAGAAACATTAGACTTTGACAAAACCCTCGGACTTGTCCTCGACTTCGCCGCCAAAGACAAAAATACCCTTGTTATCGTAACGGCTGACCACGAGACCGGCGGCTTGTCTTTGTCTGCCTCTACCGTCTTCGGACAAGGCGATTATTCCAAGATCACTCCCTCGTTCTCTACGGGCAATCATTCTGCCACCCTGATCCCCGTTTTTGCCTACGGCCCTGGGGCCGAGTATTTTATGGGTATCTATCAGAACAATGAAATTTTTGATAAAATGGTACAGGCGGCTAAACTGTCGAATAAGCGCTAGCTAGTAAAATATACCCGTTCGGATAAGCTTGGGCAGGCCTTGAAAGTTCTAAGTGGCAATTAAGGCCTACCCACACCTACTCCTACTTCTTGTCTAGTAGCTTTTGCCAAGCGACAATAGATCGTTCATTCAAGGTTACCGCATCCGAATTTCCTACCTCCTCGGCCAAAGCTTTTGATTGTTGAGCAGCGGCAATGGCTTCTTTATGCCGACCCAATTTAGCTAGGATAGTGGCCTCTATTCTATAAAAGAAGAATTGAGGATTTTTTCCTCTGGTAGCCTTTTGGATATAGCTAAGTGCGCGTGGCAAATCTGTATCGCTTTGATAGAGGTAGGAAGCCGCATTAAAATAATCGAAGCTCGATGGGCCACTCATTACTCGACTTATGCGGTTCATCATTTGTTTATGTGATGGAATTTCGAAAGGGATGTCAATTGCCTGATCGGCCCATTCTATGATTAAAGTGGCCTTATCTAATTCCAAATCATCAAAATAGATCCTGTCTCTTATACACATCTGACGCTGCCGACGAAGAGGATAGTGTAG
>CAJXUM010001450.1 GCA_913060855.1 uncultured Lewinella sp.
CCTCTTCGTCGGCAGCGTCAGATGTGTATAAGAGACAGATTCTAGGTGGCCCAGTTTTTCAGCGAACATGGTAGAAGATTTCATATCCAAGAACATGTATATCCTTTTTTCTTCAATTGGAGCATGATATTTTCCTGTAAAGAAGTTTCTCAATACGCCTTGCCCGATGAACTCACTTATTTCTGAATAAAAAAGAGAAAGGACAAGTGCCGTAGCTAATTGTAGGGCAGTACTCAAGTGTGTAATACTGAGAAGGTAATTGAAATATTTATTCCATACCCTTTTGTCTAATATACTGGTATCCAGTTCCAGGCTTGTGGCTATGGGGAAAGTAATGAAAATCACAACTAGAAAAACCCATGAATAAATCAGGAATTTGTAAAAGAACCTTACCGCAAAATATTTATTGATAAAAACGTTGTCTAGGTACTTTAATTCAATAAAGCCAATTAACAAGCCAACAGAGGTTATCGCTAAACTTGATAGTACAAATATCTGAAAGTTCATCTTTATGGCTGTCGAAGGAAACTGAGTGAAGCTACCTGTAGCTGCTAATTCCACTACTAAGAAGATCCATCCAGATAATAGCCAAATCAAACCAAATGGGATAAGCCTATGTATAAACCTTTTTGTCTTAGGCCGCATTATTGGCTTTGTTTTTCAGCGGGGATGCTTCTTCTTTCATGCTTTTAAAAAAATCTTTCAAGGTGTGAATACCATACTGTTCTGTGGCCATGTCCATTGCCATAACATTCAAGAAAAACTCAATTGGACCAAATTGATTTTTGTTCATAAAAATAGAAGCAAGACGAAGTAAAACTCTTCGTACCCAGTCGGGGATGTTTGTAATTCTCACTGGTTTGTTAATAGCAGCAAAGGCTACTTCTGCAATTTCATGCTGAGTCAATATCTCTGGGCCACCTACTTCAATGACTGGCTTGTTTTGAAAAATGGCGTTTACACAAACTTCAGCAAGATCAGCACCATGAATCGGATTGACTTTTGTCGTCCCATCCCCCAAAAGGTATATCCGTCCTTTTTTTGCCATTTGATAGAACTCACTCATATCTGAAAAGAAGCCACTTGGGCGGATAATGCAGAATTCTAAGCCTGACTGTTGAAGGTCCCGAACAAATCGTTCTTTTGCTTCACAGATTTTTAGATGGGTTAAGTTTTCTCCATGCAATACAGAGACGTAAATAAATTTCTTTACTTCGCTTTTGATGGCTTCATCCAACAAGTTCTTATTGGCTTGATAATCCACATCCATGTAAGTCAATCCATCTTTTTGACGGGTGATGCCTATTGTAGAAATGACCACATCAATTCCCTCGCAACAACCAGATAAGGAAGCTCTATTTGTAACTTGTGCTTTTATTATTTGCGGAGGGGAAACGCCCAATTGTTCTAGTTTTTCAGTATTTCGGGTAATAGCTTTGAAGTCTATTTGACGGTTCATTAATTCTTTGAGAATATGGCTTCCCAAATAGCCTGTTGAACCTGCGAGCAATATTTTTTTCATAATCATTAAATTTAATAGGCAATGGCTAACTGCAAAATCTGCAACGCGGTCAGCAAGCCAAAACTGTATCTTTCAATAGGTTTTTTGCTGTTAAACCTCCGAGTGTATTCAATGTGAAAAGGCTAATAAAACCCACATCCCAATATTCGCGATAGTCGGGTTCTTCAAAAAAATAAAGTGTCGGATTTTAAGGGTAAAGACAATTGCAGCCATCACCAATATCAACGGGGATATGGATTCCATTTTCACTAACTCCCTTCGGCTTTTGATCTTTTAATACCAATTAAATCCTAGGCCAACGGTAAATACAACGCCATCTCGGTGTTCATCGTTATCCAAAGAAACGCGAGCAAGATGTAGCTGGGTTTGGAGGTCAAGGGCGAATCTTTTCTTTTGCACGATTTCATATCCTGCGCTTGCGGCTACTGCACAACCGAAGTTCCAATCTTCATTATCTAAATTTTCATATAATGCAGGCCCATCTATTGCCAATCCAATTCCTCCATTAATCCACCAACGGTCTTTTATCCAATATTGAACAGAAGGCATAAAGGCATCAAAGCTTCGGTCTTTCCCTTCGTATTTGTAAACCATTCCAGGGAAAGTTGCCAATACCGCCAGTCGGTCATTGACCATCCATCCAATTTTGAGATTAGGAAGACTTATACCACCTTGTGAGTCATCAAAAGGCACTTCATTTTCACTGTCAGAAATGCTAATTACCCCACCGCTGAGGCCGACTCCAAATACGAAGCCTTTTCTTTCAATGGTCTTGATACCATCTTGCCCAAAAACAGCAAGTGTGCAAAAAGTAAAAACAAGAACTAATAAGTCTGTCTCTTATACACATCTCCGAGCCCACGAGACCGAGGCTGATCTC
>CAJXUM010001451.1 GCA_913060855.1 uncultured Lewinella sp.
GGTAAACACATCAATAAATCACCAAAAGTATGCGAACGATGAAAATGAAATCCATTCTAATGACCTTCAGTTTATTGGCTTTGATTATCTTGGGAACAGCTTTTACTACGGACCATAATTCCACCGTGGTAGCAAATGAAGAATATCAAATGATGAATCAGGATAAAAAAATAGGATACATTATCCTTCTGGATGAGACAGCCTTCCCGCAATTAGAAAAGTTTAAACAAGAACAGCCAGGAAGTGAACGTCCGAATGAAGAAGGGGAGACGGCCTTTGAAAAGTTTGCAAAGGAAGAGCTCAAAGCCTTTGCCAAGAAAAAACTTGGCGTGAAGGCCAAATGCATAACCCAGTTTTATAGCGGCATGATGTTCGGCTTTGCAGTCAGTATTCCCGTCACGCAAAAAGAAGACTTCCTCAAGAAGGCAAAAGCAGCCAAAGAGATAACAACCATAGAAGAAGATCGCATCATGGAAATTAATTAGTGAGGAGGGAATTTCTCCGCCACGCGATCGGATAAAGAGTATTGAAATGAAGTTAAAACGCTTATGGGGCCGTATCCACTTGTGGATCGGCCTTGCTGTTGGTATTCCGTTCTTCCTCATCGCTTTATCTGGGGCGATCTACTCCTGGGAACGAGAAATTAGTACGATTATTTACCACCAGAAAGTAGCCGAAGAAGATCGAGCATTCGCCAGTGTTTCGGCGCTTCGAGCTACCATGGCAAAAGAATTCCCGGAAGGGGATTTCAGGACTGCGTTTTTCAAGGACAAAACGCATACCGCAGAGGTGCTGCTGTATGTTCCCGGCACCTATTACATCGCCTTCCTCAACCCCTACACCGCAGAGTTGATACATCTACAAGACATGAAAAAGGGATGGTTGAATTACCTGAAATTACTCCACCGCGAATTACTATTGGGACCTAATGGAAAGCAAGTCGTGCACTGGGTCACCCTTTTATCGCTACTCATGATTATATCTGGGATTGTCCTTTGGTGGCCCGTCAATAAGATGGGGCGTAAAAAGCGGTTTCGTATCAAGTGGAATGTATCTCCCCGTCGGCTCAATTATGATAGTCACAATGTGTTGGGTTTTTATGCCAGTTGGGTCGTATTATTTATTGCACTGACTGGTGTTTTCTGGGGATTTGAGCTAGTTCGTGATGGATTGAAATATGTGACTGGCGAAACAGAAATCAGTTATGATATGGCCGAGTCTACACCTCCTGCTGAAGCCTTGAAAGAAGATCATTTTATCCTGCTAGATAGTTTGGCCAAGTCCTACCAGCAAACCTATTCCGATAAATTTGTTCGGGTGAGTAACCCACATGGGGAAAAAGAGCCGGTGCGAGTCACCGTAATAGATCCCAGTTTGCTCTTGTACCGTACGGATCACTATTACCACGACCGCTATACAGGTGAAAAGCTGGAAGGGCATTTTGAATATGATCTACAGCAGGAAACCAGTAGCTATCACCAACTCAACAATTGGGTCTATGACATCCACTTTGGTACCATCTTAGGTTTTCCAGGTCGCCTCTTAGCTTGCTTAGGGTCGCTCATTTTTGCTTCTCTACCGATTACTGGCTTTTTCATTTGGTGGGCAAAACGGGGCTAGGCCGCCCAAGAGGCAACAAAAAGGAATGAGCTTCGTTTTTTAAGTACGAGCAAGCTTTAATCACAGAACCACTTTGAACCATGGCTGATAGTAACCCAAAGCCCTCAATGAGGGAATGGATGAACGATAATCCCGGAAAGGGGATGAACGATTATTTCTCCAAGTTTGGTCAGTCAACCGATCTCTCCGCTTTGGTATCACCGATTCAAGCTAGTCCTATCATCCAAAGCGCGCACAAAAAATCAGTTAGACGCATAGAATGGTTTACGATGCTCATTTCGGCAGGAATGATCGCTAGTTTCTTCCAACCCTGGATAGATGGGCGATTATTTGAATTAGAAGACATTATATTATTTACTGGGATAGAAATCCCCGATGCTTATGCCAATTGGGAAAAGCCTTTTATCCTGATCCCTGATAAACTATTGGGGCACTATATCATTCCAATCGCGGCTTCCTTAGCCATTATCGCCTCTTTGCTGCGCTGGTATTGGCTAAAGTTTCTAGGCGCTGCCCTCTCTATGGTCTTTGTCGCTAGGTGGATATGGATATTGGTCGTCATGTCTGGCAGCGAGCAATTCATTGAATCAGAACTAGATATGTGGTCTTTAATTCAAATGGGCACCTATGCAGCGGTAGCCTGTGCGGTACTATATTTGGTCGATTTTATCAAAGAATGGTTCTAGCCCAATTCTATTCTTTTCTACGTTAAAGTTCGAGAGCCTCTGTACTGTCTCTTATACACATCTGACGCTGCCGACGAAGAGGATAGTGTAGAT
>CAJXUM010001452.1 GCA_913060855.1 uncultured Lewinella sp.
ACGAGATCAGCCTCGGTCTCGTGGGCTCGGAGATGTGTATAAGAGACAGAAGCACTATCAACCTTCATTAAAGACCATTATCCCGGAACAGTTGAGAGGGTATGGGCGGCAAAATAGACAACTCAATGAAGTCTTTTTGCTGGTCGATCAAAGTGGATCCATGGCCACTTCTGTCGTTTACGCTGGAATCCTAGGCTGTATCATGGCTTCCTTGCGCTCACTAAAGACACGAATGGTTGTTTTTGATACCAGTGTAGTGGATTTGACAGATCACCTGGATGATCCAGTAGACCTACTATTTGCGACACAATTGGGCGGTGGAACAGATATCAATCGAGCACTGACTTATATTGGGCCCCATATTGGTGCACCTAGCAATACTATTCTTGTGTTGATTAGCGACTTGTTTGAAGGCGGAAATGAAAAAGAAATGCTGCAGCGTATGGCGAGCTTCCGGGCAGCTGGGGTGCAAATCATTAGCCTCCTGGCATTGAATGACCAAGGCGCCCCAAACTACGATAAGCATATTGCTGCTCAATTGGCGCAATTGGATATCCCTACTTTTGCCTGCACCCCCGACCTGTTTCCCGATCTCATGGCTAGCGCTTTGAAGAAGGAGGATTTGAGGCAATGGATGGGACGCAATGGGGTAGTGGGGAAGAATTAGTAATGTAGAATGTATAATTATTAGGGTAGAATGGATAGTTGGTGATGAATAGGGCGTAATAAATTGTAGCCTTATTGGTAGGCGATAAGGAAGAATGAAAAATAAGGATTAGCCCATTAGGTATCGGAGCCCTTTAGATCGGGGACTTCGCTACTGGTATAGCTTTCGAATAATTGAAAATTTCGTATCTTGCAGGGGCAAAAGCGCCTGAAAAAAATTGAATGAAATTATCAACGTTTTTTGATCATACCCTCTTACGACCAGACAGTACACTGGCAGATATGAAAAAAATCTGCGAAGAAGCCGTCGAATTCGGTTTTGCTTCTGTTTGTGTTCCTCCCTATTACGTCGGTCGTGTTGCCCAGTTATTAGAAAAAAGTGAAGTGAAAGTAACTACTGTCATTGGGTTTCCAATGGGATATACCACGACCGTGGCGAAAGTAGAAGAGATCAAGCGCGCCATTGATGACGGGGTGGATGAAGTCGATGTAGTAATCAATATCGGCGCTGTGAAAAGTGGGAATTGGAAAGATGTGCAAAGTGATTTGGATGGAATGATTACTGCGGCTCACCTGAAGCGGAAACTGATTAAAGTTATTATAGAAACTGGCTTATTGACGGAGGAGGAGGTACAGCAAATTTGTACCATATGTAGAGAATTGAAGCCCGATTTTGTGAAGACTTCCACGGGATTTAATGGAGAAGGAGCTACCGTAGGCGTGGTGAAACTATTGAAGAAATGTTTAGGTAAAGAGATAAAAATCAAAGCCTCTGGCGGAATTAGAACTTTGGAGGATGCACTTCGATTAATTGAGGCGGGAGCTAGTCGCTTAGGGAGTTCATCGAGTGTTCGTATCCTCAAAGATTTTGCCAAGGGAAATTAATAAGAAAGATAGGGGAGAATTGATCTCGACATGCTAACACAGCTTTCGATGCTATCATTTCAGGCTTTCTCAAAAATTAAGATCATGACTGGTTCTCAAAAGATGTTTGCTGTAATAATTTGTTGTCTTGTCCTTTGTGGTGGAGCAAGCTCAGCGATGGCCCAAGAAAATACGACTATTGTAGAAGGGCCTAAAATCGCAGAGCTGATGAATCGTTTTACGGAATTGAATAAAGCCAAAGGGGCTATTTCGGGCTGGCGAATACAAATTATGGCAACGACGGATTTTCAGAAATTAGAATCTTCACGTGCCACTTTCCGGTATCGATATCCTAATATTCCGGTAGATTGGCAGGATTCTAAACCCTTTTATCAGCTACGGGCAGGGGCGTTTGCCACAAAGTTGGAAGCGCTTCGCATTAAACATATTCTTAGCCAAGATTATGCAGGCTTGTATTTGGTGCGGGATGATATTCGGCCCAGCGAATTAGTGAATGCTTATTAACTAGAGTACGCTCCTGAAAATAGAACCAAATAGAATAAAAAGAGTATGGGGATGAGGGACGCTAGCCCTTCTTCAGGGTTTAGGAATTTTGATCGTAGTATTTTCGGTTTATTTCTGGCATTGAATGCTATTGGCTGGCTGATGGTTTTTACCGTTGGTTATAAAGATGGTTACGTCGGAGGAATGAGTGCTTTTTTTAGCACACCAGCGGGAAAGCAGACGATGTGGATGGGGGTAGGAACGGTTATGTTTTTAATCGTGATTGTCATCGACTGGAAATTTTGGGCCACTTTTGCCCTGTCTCTTATACACATCTGACGCTGCCGACGAAGAGGATAGTGTAG
>CAJXUM010001453.1 GCA_913060855.1 uncultured Lewinella sp.
TTTGATTCTGAATGACAGCGGGGGCTGTCGGAAGGCGGGGCATGGCATGGTGCCGGTCGGGAGACCGAGCACCAACGGCGGAGGCGGCGAGGGCTATGACATTTTGATTTTGATTTTGATTTTGATTTTGATTTTGATTTTGATTTTGATTCATATACTGACTTACAGCTTAACATGAAAGACTATCTTATTTTTTTACTAGCGATCCTATTCCTCACACAGGCTTGCGCTCCGGCTCCAACAGCAACAGCGCCAGAGAAAGAAGCCCTACCTAATATCGGTTACATCCTGGCCGATGACCTAGGCTATGGCGATGTATCTGCCAACAATCCAGCTTCTAAGATCCAGACGACGCATATTGATCAGATAGCAGCGGAAGGCATGCGATTTACAGATGCGCATTCGCCCTCATCCGTTTGTACGCCTACTCGTTATGGCATACTGACAGGAAGATACTGCTGGCGAAGCCGCTTACCTCGAGGGGTGCTGCGGGGCTATGGCCGGGCCTTAATTGAGCCTGATCGAACTACCGTCGCTTCTTTGCTAAAGCGGAAAAATTACCGCACAGGCATAGTCGGGAAATGGCATTTGGGATTGGATTGGGTAGTCAAAGAAGGGAACGAAGACTACCTGACAGCTGAGGGTACGAGCATCAATGACCTAGGAATTGTCAGTGAAATGAATCCTGATTTGATTGATTTTTCTAAAAAACCGACTGACGGACCGTTGCAACATGGCTTTGATTATTCCTTTATTCTGCCAGCTTCACTAGACATGGATCCGTATTGTTTCCTGGAAAATGACGCCTTGGTAGCCGTCCCTTCCGATCAGACACCTGGTAACGATCTGAATACAGGCTACACAGAAGCATTCTGGCGAGCAGGCCGCATTGCTCCGGGTTTTGAAATCGAGCAAGTGCTACCTAGTTTCCGAGAAAAAGCCATTTCTTTTATTGAGCGGCAGTCGAGCGAACAGCCTTTCTTCTTGTACCTCCCATTGGCAGCACCACATACGCCATGGGTTCCTACGTCCGAATTCAAAGGGAGCGCGGCGGCTGGTACTTATGGTGATTTCGTAAAAATGGTAGATCAAACGATTGGAGATGTAATGGCGACCTTGAAAAACAAGGGTTTTGCAGATAATACCCTGGTCATTTTCACGAGCGATAATGGCCCATTCTGGACGCCTGCACTGATTGAAGAATACGGTCATAGATCAGCAGCTGAATTGCGAGGTATGAAAGCGGATGCTTGGGAAGGCGGGCATCGTATTCCCTATATTGCTAAATGGCCCGGTCAAATTGAAGCGGGTAGCACAAGTTCAGCACTGACAACTTTAACGCATTTGATGGCTACCGTCGCCGAAATTACCGATACTAAACTAGCCCAAGATGAAGGGCCAGATAGTCACAGCCTACTTCCCGTACTGCTGGGCAAAACAGACACGGTTCCTGGACAAAAAGCGGTTATCCATCACTCTTCACGCGCTTTTTTTGCTATCCGACAAGGAGATTGGAAGCTGATCGACAGGCGAGGATCTGGCGGGTTTTCAAAGCCTAACATCTACGAGCCGAAGGAAGGTGAAGTTCCTGGCCAACTCTATAATATTAAGACAGACCTCGGTGAAACGCAGAATCTTTATGCAGAAAATCCAGAGAAGGTGAAAGCCTTGAAGGATTTATTAGATGAAATCAGAAATGCGACACATTAAGGGGTGAAGTGGTGAGTGACATTAGTGAAGTGGTGAAGTGGTGAATCTTAGATATGAGTACTTCAACAGGGCTTTAAGTGTTCTTTTACCTACTCAAAAACGGTGCTAGACGGTTGCGGGTTATGACTTATCTAACCCGCAACCGTTCACTTGATAAACTTCTTAGAAGCGTTTATTGAGCCACCTTAAAAACTTCCTCGTGGACTACCTTTCCATCAATATCATGGTGTTGGAACCGTAAACTAGGCGATCCGTCTTGATGAGAGACCGTCCCACTTAAGAACCCTCCTTTCACGCGTAGAAAGCGGTGCTCGGGCCGGACATCTTCCTGTTTCCAGCCGCCAGCATGCCCATCTGCCCCCGCTCCAGCACTAAATTCCCAGAGATTGGTTCCTTCAGGATGGGTGACGTATTGCCAATGCCGATCACCGTTGGAGATGAAGAAGTTTTCTTGCTCATTGATAAAAGCCCGTATTTCGTCGCCTTCATGCTGAAAATTCGAGTTGGAATAATTGTCGCTTTTTTGTTTGCGATCGGGGCCAAGAATGGGGGTCGATGTCATGAGTATTTTGAAAGTCGCATCGGAGGCTTTCACCGTTTCGTAAAACCATTCTTTTTGTGCCTGTCCCCAGATTGCTGTCTCTTATACACATCTGACGCTGCCGACGAAGAGGATAGTGTAGATC
>CAJXUM010001454.1 GCA_913060855.1 uncultured Lewinella sp.
GATCAGCCTCGGTCTCGTGGGCTCGGAGATGTGTATAAGAGACAGATTATATACGATCTCCGGTTTGATTATAGTATGTCCAAAAGCATAAAGAATCTAATTGTGTAGGTCATCCATCGGTTTTTATCCCTTTTGGGGATCATTTTGGGCTGAAAAGCCTAAATTTGTCCACTTTGGAAGCCTTTCGGCACAAAAATAGTAATACTAAACGAGAGCATTGGACACCATCCCGAAATTTTGTAGAAAGGAAAAGACAAAAGTGCTAAGTATAAGCGATTTGTCGTTACACATAAGACTTTATGCTGAAATGGGTTGTATAGGGATGGAAATTAAGATTTTGCAAGCAAGGCGAGGCCCGAAGAAGGAGCATAGCCATTAGCTAAGCGACTGATGAAGAACGAAGGCTTGCTGTAAAAGATAATTTAGCTCCATACAAATTATTTCAGAATGACGTCTATTAAGCCAAGATATTCTACTAATGAAATCAACAAAAGCTCAAGTAGCGAAAGAGGTGGTTTTTCAGTTGTTGCTCATCATCATCGTATTTATAGCGGTGGGGTATGAAAAGCATGATCCGAAGATCTCGGGGTCCAAGCTAGCCTTTTTCGGCACTTATGCCCTGACGGCCCTATTCATTGGTTATGTTCTTTTGCCTCGATTCTTCTATACCAAGCGGTATGTTGCTTTTATTAGTAGCCTGATTATACTGCTGGGGGGCCTCATATTGGTAGAAGAGCTTTTTTTGGAGCAGATATTTTTCCCAAATTCGCGAGGCAGCTCCTTTCCAGGGGTTATTCACACCTTAATAGAGGTGTTACCTGTGATTTTGATTTTGGTTGGGTTTAAATTTGCCTGGGATGCTCAGCATAAACAAACCCAATTGGAGCAGCTGAATACAGTGATTGCCGAAAGCCGCTTACAGTTTCTACAATCGCAGATCAATCCTCACTTTTTGTTCAACAACTTGAACAATCTCTATTCCTACGCCCTGGAAAATTCAGCTAAAACGCCTCGCATCATTCTAGAATTATCTTCTTTGCTGCGTTATATGTTGTACGATTGCAAAACCCATGTGGTCCCACTAGAGAAAGAAGTCGAGTATCTACAGCATTTTATTCGATTGCAGGAATTGCAGCTCGAAGGTCGGGGGCAGACTAAATTCACGATCCAAGGAGAGACAAAAGAAAAATACATTGCTCCCCTGATCTTAGTTGTCTTTGTTGAGAACAGCTTCAAACATAGTACGGCCAGCCAAGTAAAAGATATTGAGATTGAAGTGAGGATTGAAGTGAGCAATGGGCGCTTGCGGATGCATTGTGCGAATACCTTCTCTCAGGACAGTAATACGGAAGAGTTGACCAAAGGAATTGGGTTGGAAAATGTGCAGAGTAGACTAGCACTTCTATACCCTGCTGCACATCACTTACACATTTCGCAGAAGAACAATAGATATGTTGTAGACTTGGAAATAGAACTCGATGCCGTACAATATGGAAATGATCAATTGTAACCCATGAAAAGCTGTATCATCATAGAAGACCAAGCCCCTGCACAACGTATACTGGAGCGCTATATCCAAGATATTGGCAACCTGGCCTTGGTGGGCACCTACACGGATGCCTTATCCGCATTGGCCTTTCTCAAGGATAATCCGGTTGACCTTATTTTTTTGGATATCCATTTACCCAAAATTTCAGGTATCGACTTTTTAAAAGTACTCACGCAAAAGCCTGCCATCATATTTACAACGGCCTTTCCCGATTATGCTTTGCAAGGCTATGAGCTGGATGTAGTGGATTATCTACTCAAACCCTTTTCATTCGAACGATTTGTAAAAGCGGTCTCGAAAGTATTGTATAAACCGGAACTAAGTTCCACTACGGATACTTCCTCCATCAATGAACAACTAGAAGAAGAATTTCTATTTGTAAAGGTGGGAAAAGATTATCAACGTATAGAGGTCCCCCATATCCACTTTATAAAATCGGATGGTGATTATACGCATCTATTCCTGGAGGATGGCAAGCACCTGGTTTCCCAACCCTTAAAGTATTGGATTGAGACTTTGAACGCCAAATACTTTTGCCAGGTTCATAAATCCTACCTCGTCAATGTCTCCCAAATTCAAAGGGTATCGGGGAATCAGGTTTATATTGGCACTCATACCTTGCCGATCGGCCGTACTTACCGTGAATTGTTTTTTACTAATTACTTGTAAGTTGGGGCGCTAGGCAATTAACATGAGTCATCCCTTATTTTCGAGCTGACACCTATTTGCCTGGTTATCAACAGTACAGCACTGCTTTTTTGTTGCGAGTTGCGAGTTGCGGGTGAGCCAACCCGTAAATCCGCAACTTGCAACAACTTGATTATCAGCTTGCCACTAGGAATT
>CAJXUM010001455.1 GCA_913060855.1 uncultured Lewinella sp.
GATAGCTATCGGCAGCAAAAATCTGCTCACTTTCGGCTAATCATGCCTGCCCAAACAAGCTCTTATTTCGATCTACAAATAGCAAGGATATCCACTGTTCTCATTCGACCCTATGGTGGATTCGCTACTAAACATTAGAGGAAAGAAACCAGACCGCTACGCTTAGAGAAGCCCTAAATCCGGCTTTTCGCGGAGTATTTGGAAATCTTGCTGCTCACCGCTGTTTTCTAAATGTCTGGTAGTGAAGATGAACAATGGATATCCTTCTTCCTTGAGCTTGCTATCGCTCAAAAAAATCTTTCTTTCCGCCATTCCGGTGTGCTTTCTCCTATTATTTCCCTACCATTATCATCAGGCTGGTGTTTAGGCCTCTTATATGCTTTCTTGAATTTAGTCTGAAATCTGGCAGAGTGGCATTAATTCCAGCTTCGATTTTGGAAAAAAATAAAGCATATAATATCTTGAGAATCTGTTCGCCCTTAGGGGCTTAAGATCAACGACTTTGGAGGACTGCTATTATAAGGTATAAAATCAGCAACCTTTCATTGAAATCGTTGTTCTACAACTACGACAAGTTTTTGACTTACTGTGTCTAAAATAGAAGATATGTACGAAGTTAAGATTGGAGGAGATCTTTTCAAGCAAATGGAAACCAACAATGGACAGAATCTCTTTGATTTTTCTATGAAGCAGCCCGTAATGCTTGTTTTTCTGCGGCATTTTGGCTGTACATTTTGTAGAGAAGCATTGGCTGATATTTCTCAAAAAAAGGAAGTGCTGGAATCATTGGGGGCCAAATTAGTATTTGTACATATGGCCAGTAATGATGTAGCTGATAAATACTTTTCGCGCTATGATATTCCTGGTGCTATACATGTTAGTGACCCAGAATGTAATTTTTATAAAGCTTTTGGTTTGATGAAAGGTACTTTTACGCAGCTATTTGGTTTGCAAACATGGATTCGAGGTTTCCAAGCGGGCTTGATAGATGGACATGGCATCGGCTCTCAATTAGGGGATGGTTTTCAAATGCCGGGTGTATTTGTAATTCAGGAAGGAGAATTAAAAGAAGCTTTTATACATAAATTAGCCTCTGATCGTCCTGATTATGAGGGACTCGTCAAAAACTGTTGCGCACTCATCTAATACCCAATCCTATTTTAATCGCCTGTCTACAGAACTTTTTAGTTAAAACAAGTATTTTTATAGGGTAACAATAGACAATGATCTTATGATAGGATGGCGGTTTTCTGATTTTGTTCCTGGTCAGCAAGAGGGAAGTACTTTCGAACGACTATTGAAGGTGTTCCAAGAGTTATTGGTCTACACGTCTGGAGATGTGAGTGAGGCTTTGTCGTGGCTGACGGAATTGGACAAGCAGTATAAGTTGACTACCAATGAGTATGGAATGGCCAACTTTATCCAAGATTTGATTGATAAAGGCTACATTAAACAAGGCGATCAGCAAGATCCCAGTTTCACACCAACGGCCAAAATGGAGATCGCGATCAGGAAAAAGTCGCTCGATGATGTTTTTGGCCAACTCAAGAAGAATAAGAGAGGAAATCACAATACGAAATTCTCAGGACGAGGAGATGAATCCACTTCTGACCTCCGACCTTTTGAATTTGGCGATTCATTAGACAACCTGGCTGTATCTGAGTCATTGAAAAATGCACAGATTAACCACGGTATTGATGAATTCAAGTTGAGCAATGAGGACCTGGAGGTTTACGAAACCTATTACCAAAGTCAAATGAGTACGATATTGATGATCGATATCTCTCATTCGATGATTCTATATGGTGAAGACCGTATCACGCCTGCGAAGAAGGTGGCTATGGCCCTGTCAGAGCTCATTACAACCCGTTACCCTAAGGATACGCTCGATATCCTAGTATTTGGAAATGACGCTTGGCAGATCGAAATCAAGGACCTTCCCTATTTGCAAGTCGGCCCTTACCATACCAATACGGTAGCAGGTTTAGAACTAGCTATGGATATTTTACGTCGGCGTAAAAATCCTAACAAGCAAATTTTTATGATTACGGATGGGAAACCAACTTGTATCAAGAAAGGAAAGAATTACTACAAAAATAGCTTCGGACTAGATCGAAAAATCGTCAATCGTACCTTGAATTTGGCTACGCGTTGTCGCAAACTCGATGTTCCTATCACTACCTTCATGATTGCGCGTGATCCTTATCTCGTCAACTTTGTAGACCAGTTTACCAGAGCGAATAATGGTAAGGCATTCTACAGTGATTTGGCCGGTTTGGGAGAGTTCGTTTTCCGAGATTACAAAAATAATAAGACTAAGCGAAAATAAGCTAGCTGGTTTGGGACCTGTCTCTTATACACATCTGACGCTGCCGACGAAGAGGATAGTGTA
>CAJXUM010001456.1 GCA_913060855.1 uncultured Lewinella sp.
TTCGTCGGCAGCGTCAGATGTGTATAAGAGACAGATATAGAATAGTATGATGTAATGACATTTTTTATTTTTTTGCAAATTATTTTTGTAAAGAAAATTACGTCTGAGTAAAATCATGCTGCATGTATTTACACTCTTCTAGAAAGTGAATCCTGGGCTATTAATTTTTTACTATTTTCAAGAAATTTTAGAACCTACTTTTCCTTTTATCAAATATATACACCTTGCTAGAAACTGATTATCTGATCGTTGGTACCGGCGCCGTCGGGATGGCTTTTGCCGATACTATCTTGACAGAAACAGATGCTGAAATTATCATGGTCGATTTGCATCATAAGCCAGGTGGGCATTGGAATGTAGCATACCCCTTTGTTACGCTTCATCAGCCTTCTGCCTTCTATGGGGTAAGTTCCTGTGAGTTGAGTAAGGGAAGAAAAGACAAGGTGGGGCTCAATTTAGGTTTAAATGACTTGGCCTCAGGGGCCGAGGTCAATGCCTATTTTGATGAGGTGATGCGACATCAGTTTTTACCGACGGGGCGAGTCCAATATTACCCGATGTGTAAATACCAAGGAGAGGCTAAATTCTCCTCTCTTTTGACCGGAGAAGAATATGAGGTAAAGGTTCGCAAGAAAATAGTTGACGCGACTTACTTGAAAACACAAGTTCCCGCCACTCACACGCCAAGTTTCACTATTGAGGATGGAGTTGCCTTCATGCCATTAAATAACCTAACTAAAATCACACAGCCCCCTAGTGGCTTCGTGATCATTGGCGGCGGTAAAACGGGAATAGATGCTTGTCTATGGTTATTAGAAAACAAGGTAGATCCTGATAAAATCACTTGGATTGTTTCTCGCGATGCCTGGTTGTTGGATCGAGAAAACACCCAACCTACTCCCGATTTCTTCGAATCCTCTATCGGAACTATCGCTGCTCAATTTGAAGCTATTGCCCAATCAGAGTCGATTCCTGATCTCTTCACTAAGTTAGAAGCAGCCGGTGTACTACTACGCATCGACCCAACCGTACAGCCTAAAATGTTTCATGGCGCAACGGTCAGTCAACTAGAACTAAAAGCCCTGCGAAAAATCAAACAGGTGGTGCGACTAGGGCGTGTACAGCATATCGGCCTCGATAGCATAACCCTTGCAGCCGGTACAATTCCGACCACAAAGGATCATGTCCATGTGGACTGCTCAGCTAGCGCTATTAGTAACCTTGAAATTAAACCTGTCTTTGCAGGCAATACCATCACGCCGCAAACTGTACGTTCCTACCAACCCGTTTTCAGCGCTTCTTTTATTGCCCATATTGAAGCCAAATACAGCGGTGAAAAGGAAATGAATGAGATTTGCACGGTTGTTCCTCTCCCCAATCATGATACCGACTGGATTAAGATGTTAGCGGTCTTCATGATGAATCAATACCGCTGGTCACAAGACAAGGAACTTCGCAAATGGCTCCTCTACAATCGCCTAGATGGCTTTAGCCAACTCATGTATAAAATCGACAAAGAAGATGAAGTCAAGCAAGCTATTATCAAGCGAATGCGCGACAATATGATGCCCGCTGTGATGAAATTACAAGCCTATGTGGCGGAGATAGGATAAGTTCCTATAGCCTTATTCGCTTTTCAAACTGATAACCGGATTAAGCCTAGCGGCCTTCCATGTTTCCCGGCCAACAGTAAGCCAGGTAAAGCCCAAACACATGGCCCCAGCCAATCCAAAGAACCACCATTCCAACTCGATTCGATAAGCAAAGTGGCTCAACCATTCCTGGGCCATCCAATAGCTAAGGGGTAAAGCCATAACAATAGCCACCAATACCATAAGGGTGAAATCTTTGGCTAAGAGTCCTACAACCTGCCAGACACTGGAACCCAATATTTTCCGAATACCAATTTCTTTCTTACGCTGTTCCCCCATAAAGGAGGCTAATCCAAAGATTCCCAGACAAGAGATCAAGATAGCCATACCCGCGAAATAGCGAGATAAGCTGGCCACCCGCTGTTCTGATTGATACAAAGCCTGGTAATCTTCATCGATAAATTGGTAATCAAAAGCTATTCCCGGATTAAAAGCCTCATAGTGCTCTTTGATAGTAGCCAAGGTCTCCTGCTCCTCTCCTTCCTCTATCCGTAGCACGACATTAGTCAGAAAGTCCCTTGATAGATGAAAAAACATAGGTCCGATACGATCATGCAATGATCTAAAATGAAAGTCTTTGACCACTCCGACTATGGTTACCTCTTGTCCCGACAACTTCGCTCTCTTACCGATCGGATCAGCCATGCCCATGGCTTTGCTGGCACTTTCATTTAAGATGATTTGAGAAGCAGTTTCCGTGAAATCCCGCGAGAAACTTCTGCCCGCGACTAGCTCTACTC
>CAJXUM010001457.1 GCA_913060855.1 uncultured Lewinella sp.
ATTTAAAACTATTTAAAGATACTACTGGACGGTTTATCAGTTGAAAGTTGAAAGTTTAAGGTTTAAGGTTTAAGGTTTAATTCCGCAGTATAAACCTTCAGCCCTAAACTTTCAAACCTGGTTGGAGTACAATGTCCAGTAGGATGCAAGCCCGTTTTAGACCTAGTTTACAGGCTTCTTTGTCATGGTATACCATGTTTCTGTTGACCATAACTGCTGATCGCTTGTACTTACAAATGGCTTTTTGATTCGAATGTACACTACCTTTTTATCTTTTATTCCATTGGTCATTAAGCTTACTTTCTTTCGATCCTCAGATAGGTTAACGCTGGTTATTTTTAGTTTTTCTATTCCCTTTTTTGGCCCTCCATAATTTTCTGTAGCCTCGTAATAGTACTGCTCCATTTCAAAGTTTTCAACCCCTACTTTTTCATTTTTGGCAATAGGCTCAGTAAACTCAATTTCCATTCCTCCTACCTTCGCCTTCACTTCCAGCATTTCAAAAGTAGTTTTTGCATTGTAATTGAAACGATGCAGTGCCCACCATTCTCTCCCTTCATGCCTCCAGTTTCCTCCGGATCCAATACCACCAGCATATAACTGACCATCGGGGCCCCAACTAATTCTATTTATTCCTGCATCCAATCCTTGGATAAAACGAAAAGCCGCCCCTTGTTTAATTCCATCAACTTCGTCTATAAAAACTCTTTTAATACCCCCATGTGTAACATCCCCATAAATCATCTGATCCTTATAAGGACCAATATTTAAAATGGCTTGCTGACTGGGTGAATTACTGATGTCTACATGGGGCAACCAAACCAAGGGTGGTTGCTCTTCATAATCTTTTACGCGATCCCAATCTGCATGTCTAAATCCGTACCACTTCCCCTTTTCTACACGGACAATTTTACTCGTTGGAATCCAATTCCCCTGATTGTCCGACACATATAATGCGCCATCGGGGCCTTCAGAAATTCCATTGGGCGTTCTAAAACCTTCCGCAATAAATTCCAATTCACTCCCGTCTTTACTAATCCGCACTACCTTTCCTCTATGCGGAACATTTTTGTATTGTGATCCAAGATCTGTAGCCAGGGTTGCATAAAAACTACCTTCTTTATATACCAAACCAAAAGCAAATTCGTGATAATGCGGTGTGACATGCCATGAATCACAAACCTTTCTATACTCATCTGTAATCCCATCACCATCGTGATCAATCAACTTGGTCAATTCCTGTTTTTGCAATACATAAATCTCTCCATCTACCATCTTAATCCCTAATGGCTCTGCCAATCCTTCTGCCATCTTTTTCACTTCTATTTTTGAAGGATCATTGGTATTGTAATTCTTTAAAACATAGACACCTCCTGTTTCATCCCAAGTGCAGATAATCATGTGATCTTCGTCTATAAAGTCAATCCCTCCAATTCTAGGATTAAAGTCTGCTGGTTTTGCCTGAAACACATCAAATGAAGGGTGCACGGCATCCAAAGGCATTCTGTCTCCGGGAGAACCTCCTGCCGTTTTTGCTTCATAGGGCAATAGTTTTTTAAATGGCTTTGCATCATGATAAAAAACGCTGGCCGGTACTACTTCAAAGGTTTTACCATCGGAAGACCATTGCAAAGAAACGGCGGACCCTCCTCCTCCTTGATGAAATTGCAACTTAAAAGCATTAAATCCTTCTAATAAATTCCCTGTTCCATCAACCGCAATTGGGCCATGATTTCCTTTATTATCAATAATTTCTTTGCCGTTCAGTTTTAAGACAGATCCATCATCACTTACCAATCGAAAGGATTTCGCAACGGCTCCTTCTGATTTGATATAGCCGTTAAACTCTACATAAAAATCTTCGCTTACTGCTCCCATACTACCGGCATCAGGTAGGTGAATGGCAGAAGCTATGCCATTAAAAATCGGCTGTGTACTATTGGCCAATTTATCGTACATATCTCCACTGTCATTAGTCAAATAGAAGTTTACAGCAATTCCAGCTAACTTATTGGTTGTGTTTCCAGCAGTTCTGTCTACCACATCTAAGGCTATTGGTATGAGTTCCGTGCTGGCAAATAAATCTATTCTTTCTTTTACAGGTTCTGGTTCTCCATCTAGTGACAATAAATAGTATGCCATATCCTGCGCCTCTTCTTTTGAAAGATCGGGATGAGCTGTCATAGGTGTATTTCCCCAAACGCCAGTTCCTCCTGTTAGGAGTTTTCCTGCCAATAAATCAACGGTTGGATAATCAAAAGCATATCGAATTGCGATGGAATCATAAGCCGGCCCTACCAAATTTTCATTTTTAAGATGGCAGGCAGAACAGTCATTTTGAGCCTGTCTCTTATACACATCTCCGAGCCCACGAGACCGAGGCTGATCTCG
>CAJXUM010001458.1 GCA_913060855.1 uncultured Lewinella sp.
ATCTACACTATCCTCTTCGTCGGCAGCGTCAGATGTGTATAAGAGACAGCATGCGAAGAGATAAACAAAACAACCAAATCGTTGTCCTTGATATTGGCCCGACGTAAATCTACCATGGCTTTTCGGAGGTTCGTAAAAGTTGTATGCGATTTTTCAGTTAACTGTTTTACATCGACCTTTTTGAAGCCCCGACCGCGATCATCTTTGAGCTTTTGAAATTCCCTGGCTATATCCATGGCGTCTTTTACCGTATATTTCAAATCATCATGCTGAACACCGATGGATAACACATATAAATTAGGGTTGCCTTTCGGAATGTAATTGAAGGTCATGGCTTGGCTGTTAAAGACCAATCCTTTATTATCGTTATAAATAACCTCAACGACATTGCGCCCTGGTTTTAGGTTGATTTTGTCCTTAAAGGTGTAACGATTACGCCCCATATCCTTACCTGGACCTTGCAGGGTTACTTCGTCCATCTTTTGCCCGCCTACCATCCGACCATTGACTTTGGTCACAAAGTTGCGTTTATCCAAGACTGAGCCAGAGATAGCCATCAGCCTGATATTGATATTCTTATCATTAACTTCTACTATTCTGCCATTGAAGTCGTTAGGATCGGGACTGGTCCAGAACATTTCATCTGTACTGACCGGATTTCCAGGGCTAACAGGTGGCGTATCTACCACTCGCTGCTGATTTTCAACGGCTAGGTTAAAACTGCTCTTTAATGGTGAGAGGTTTTGTCCATTGGCTTCCACCACAATATTAATCGCCTCTCCGCGAAAGTTTTCATTGTAATTAAAGGTGAAACTTAAGGTTTTTTTGCGCCCAGGAGGGATACTGAGAATGGATTGACGTTCTGATTCCAGCGATGTGACACCCATTGGAATCACAAAATCTGCTTGAAAAGGTCCTGTTTCCATTCCTCCTTTATTTTCCAAGTCTACTTTGAGTACTATTTCTTGCCCAGGCTCGGGATGAGAAGAAGGATAGAAGATAGACTGTGTTACTACCAATTGAGGCGGCTCAGGTTGATTGGTTTTAATGGTAGCCTTCTTTCTACTTGCATAAGTATCTTTCACAAAAAACTGTACGCTGAAATCAAAGCGGCCACTCCCCAAATTCTTTAAAGCTTGAATTGGAAGGTAGAGTGTCTTAGTTTGTCCTGGTAGTAGGGTACCCAGTTGAACTCCTTTCCAAAAATCAATCCCGCTATTGGGGTTTTCGGTACTTGCCTCTGCCCGGATTTGACTCAAGGTTTCATCGGTCTGATTTTGCACATCAAAGACAAAATAGCCTCGCTCCTTGGCTTCTAGATAGCCATTTCTATTATTATCAATAAATCGAGCTTCACTGATTTGAAAGGCGTTAGAATAATTTGCGTTTTTGGCTCTCTCCCGTGCACTATTCGTCAATCGGCTTTCCTGTCGATAGGTATAAGCCCCGATATGTGGGGTGGGCGTTTGTTGTTTATCATCTGCCAAATCCACACCTGCGATCACGATCTTATCGTCGTAAGTTTCGGTCATGGAAAGTGCTATTTCATTGCCCTGAGTGGGGATGATCGGCGTGCTAGTTCCATCCAGCTCATTTCCGTTTTTATCTACAACTGTCAAATAAAGTTGGGTATGTTTTGCCGTAGCGAGGTGTCTTTTACCTTGTCCAGCCAAAGCAAAGCCTCCTTTCCCTAACTCCAGAATGGAATGTACGGCATCCTCTTTGGCCCCACCATATGTTTTATCCCAAATGACTTTGAAATTACGGTCTAACCTCACAAGCCATTGATCAGCTAATCCGGCTCCTTTAGAGGTAGTCACGCCAGCAAGCGCATATCCTCCATCAGCGGTAGCCACTATCGCTTTGGCATCTTGGTAACCTTTATCGCCGAAGTATTTGGGCTTAGGCCATTGTTCCTGGCCACTGGGATCTACCTTCAATACCCAGGCATCATCGGGTTGAGCAGGGGTGTACTGCCAAGTATTGCCTAGTAAAGCAAAGCCTCCTTCTAGTGCAGCGGTCATAGAAGTAACAAAACCCAGTGCTATATCTGGAATGACTCGTTCATTGGTTTGTTCTTCTACGAGCTGAACAAGCCAAAGGCCATTAAAACTCTTTTTGAATCTTTGATGGCCGACAGCTAGCATATTCCCGTCTCTGTCAATGGCCACATCTACTAACTCATCATTTCTTCCTTCTTTGCTCCGAGGGCTGGTCTCAAACAAAGTCTTCCCTTCTCGGTCTAGCCTCATGACCCAACCATCTTTTCCTTTGGAGCGATCGGCTTTATAACCTACTAGCACAAAGGTGCCATCATGGTCTTGTACTGCTGAATTGAAACTCTGTCTCTTATACACATCTGACGCTGCCGACGAAGAGGATAGTGTAGAT
>CAJXUM010001459.1 GCA_913060855.1 uncultured Lewinella sp.
ACTATCCTCTTCGTCGGCAGCGTCAGATGTGTATAAGAGACAGATATATCAGCACACGAAAACGACAAGCAATCAATCCGCGGCAAATGATGAGAAAGACAACGCCAATCCAAACCATCATGCTGCGATAAAAACAGGTTGCCAGTGGTCGTCCCAAATACAAGCAATGAATCGGCATTACAAAAGGAATGCCTGAATACGATGTCAAAGCAAAATTCTTGTGGCAAGCCCTGGCGTTGAGCTTGCCAAGTTTGCCCGCCATCTACGGTCTGACAGACGCAAAGCGCCAAATCTTGTGCCACCCGCACCTCATCACTAATGGCAGGAATGACCCAAGCCTTTTCCGGGTTCTGGTGATCAATAGCCAGGGCAAAACCATAATCAGCCAAGCCATTTTTATCCGTTACATTATCCCAGGATTCCCCGGCATTCGTTGAGCGGAAAATACCGCAATGATTCTGTTGCCACAATACTTCCGGCTTCGACTGACAGGCGAGCAAAAGATGCGGATCATGGCCAACATCGGCAGTAGGATTCGGTAAGTAGGCAGCGACTAGACCCTGGTTGCGAGGTGCCCAAGATTGGCCTCCGTCCTTCGTTTCAAATACACCGGCACAACTCACTGCTATGTAAACGTGATTACTGTCATTGGGGTCAACGACAATAGAATGAATAAACGGAAAATCCCGCCCCGCGCCAAACCACTGCTGCTGGTCTTGCCGACTAGGATGATCCCAGAGATTTTGTACCAATTCGAAACTATGCCCTCCATCAGCGCTGTAGAACAAGCCGCCCGGTTCGGTACCCAGCCACAGTCCGCCGGGCTTATCTGGCCCAGCCTGCGCCATACACCAAATTTTCTTAAGCGTGGCTTTTTTCCCTGGGACGACGAAAGCATCTGAGGGGTACTTAGGCGTACGCACCGCCTGCCAAGTCTCGCCCTGGTCTTTACTATAATGCAGCTTTTGCCCCCAATGCCGATGTGCGATGCCGGCCCACCAGGTATCATCGCGTTCATCTACATAAATGAGAGCGACGGGCATACCCAAGAAGTGTACTTTTTGTATTTGCCAAGTTTCGTCTTGTTGGTCAAAAACGATGAGGCCTTTGCTGGTGCCAACCAATAAGAATTGTGGGGTAGCCATGTGTTTATTTGTTAGGAATTATGGGCTGGGAAAGACTTTTAGCTAATATCATGTGATGTTGGCTACAAGCTCATGCTTGTCAGCCGTTCTAAGTTGCGGGCTCCTGCCCGCCGTATAGTGACTGCGGGCAGGAGCCCGCGGCGTAAGACCGCGAACGAGCAGAGCTCGTCTCGGACCTCCAGAAATAGGATGTTGGCTACCAGCTCCTGCTGGTACGCCGACCTGGGTTGCGAGCTCCCGCTCGCTGTTATTAATCCGGCAAGCTGGAGCTCGCCACTTTAGACCGCATACCAGCAGGAGCTAGTAGCGAACATCAAATAAATTAACCCCCAGACAGCGCCTGAAAAATCAATATTTCACTCCCCTCCTCTAATTTATCCTTCAACTTGACCCGATCTTGAATCAATTGTCCACCAATGAAAATATTGACATGTTTCCGAAGTGCTCCTTGTTCATCCAAGAGGTAATCACTGATACCCGGGTAACTTTGCTCAAATTGAGCAATAGCATCCGCAACCGTATCACCTTTCACTGCTTCATCCTTTAAGGTGGGGAAAAACCGGCGCAAGGCCCCTGTACACTTTATCGTTTGCATGATCACTCTTTTTGCTGTCAGAAAAATAAAACGCCTCCTGTTGCCCTATGCGGGATGAATTTACGGAAAAACTTATACCTTATCTGGTCATTTTTGTATTCGGCTCCGAATGTAGTCCGTCATAGAAGACTCAGCTTCTCTTCAGTACTTTTAATCCACCTCAATAATAAAAGGTAGATGCGCTTACTTTTGTTCAATTTTAAAACAACTTCGCCTAAACAAAGACGCTATCCCTACTTCAGTGTCTAATTTTTACCGATTCAGCGAAGAGGGTTGTATTTTTAGACTTCAGAAGCCTAGGATAAAAAATAATAATCGAATGAAAGAATTACTGACTACCCTATCAGAATGGACCAATAGCAACAAAACCTTCGCCACCGCAACCGTCATAAAAACCTGGGGATCATCGCCACGACCTATCGGATCAACCATGCTCATTTCAGAAGATATGGAAATGGCAGGCTCTGTTAGTGGTGGCTGTGTGGAAGGTGCCGTCGTAAAGGCATCAGTAGATTTGATTGCCAAAGGAACCAGTCAAAAGCTGGCCTATGGAGTGACGGATGAAGATGCCTGGGGAGTAGGCCTAAGTTGTGGGGGGAAAATGCAAGTCTTTGCAGAACGTTTCCTGGCCTGTCTCTTATACAC
>CAJXUM010001460.1 GCA_913060855.1 uncultured Lewinella sp.
GAGATCAGCCTCGGTCTCGTGGGCTCGGAGATGTGTATAAGAGACAGCTCTAAAAAAGACCTGATCCTTGCTGGAGATGTAAACCTAAACCTGAAGACGAATCGGATATCAGACATGGTAGGAAGTGCCAGGTTGAATAACGTCTTTATTCTGGAAAACCAAGAAACGGAATACCGTATAGATTCCTTGAAAGTTACCTCCAATGTAGACAGCTTGGGAAACAATGAAGTAAAAGTACTTTCTGATATTTTATCGGGAAGTTTTACCGGAAAATATGATGTAGAACAATTACCTAATACGTTGCTTTATTTTGTAGAAACCCATTATGAGGGCTTCGCCAAACGATTAAAGATTAGAGGTAAAATTGATTCTAGCCAAATTGCCAATAGCTTTGTTTTTAAGCTCAATATCTTAGATTCTAAAGACCTAAACCGGCTCATTTCTCCCGCATTAGGTCCTTTGAAGGATGGCCTGATTGAGGGCTATTACCAAGGTGATAATCAGAACATGAGTCTGATTTTGGAGTTACCTTCTCTCCATATCAATAATATAGATTTTCGAGACCTGACCTTTCGTTTTGATGCCGAGTCAGACAATGCCTTTATGTCCCTGGTGATCGATAGTACGGTCCTCAATGAAAAAACGCACTTTGGGCAAGCCAATTTGACCAGTTTTCTGAACAGGGATACTTTGGATTTTGGATTAACCTATATCCAAAGTGATAGTTATGTAGAAGGGCTAAAAATCGATGGATTGTTATATCTGCCTGATAGCTTAAATTATAAAATTCAATTTAAGCCTTCGGATTTAGAGATCATGAGAACGAAGTGGAACATCGCCAAAGATAATTTCATCGTATTTGGGAAAAACTACTTGCGGACCAAGAACTTCAAGCTGGTCAATGAAGATCAAGTGATAGAGTTGAATAAAGAGGAAGATAAAGAAATTAGCCTGAAAATATCTGATTTCAACTTTGACTTTATTGACAAAATATGGGATTATGAACCGCTTAATTTCCGCGGTGAATTTGACGCTGAAGTCTTTGTAGGTGATGTCTTTAAGATGCAAGATATCAGGCTTAGTGTAGCTGCTGACACCTTCTTTATCAACGAAAGAGATTTTGGTGGCCTTCAATTGCAGGCGGACGCGAATGATCTTAAGAGCCAGCTAAATACCTATCTATCTCTTACCCAAGATACCATGCAGCTGCTAGGTGATGGCACGGTCAATCTCGGAAATTTTGAAGGGAAACCTACGGCTGACTTGGCTATCAACCAACAGGCTGGATACTATGATTTCAACCTGGACTTTTCGGGCTTTCCATTGGATATTGCCGAATTTTGGATCGGAGGTACGGTTTCTAACACACGGGGTGATTTTTGGGCCAATTTAGACATCGAGGGAAAAGGAGAACCCAATATTGGGGGAGAAATTTTGGTCTATGATGGGGCCGTAACCGTAGATTTTCTCCAAACAGAATACACCTTTGCTAGAGGGTTTGTTGCAGTTGATAATCAAATGTTTGATGCTAGTCAAACCATCATTTATGATAAATATGGTCATGGTGCCCAAATCAAAGGAGGAATTAGTCATAATCACTTGAAAAACTTAGGACTATCCGCAAGCCTACACACGGATCGCTTTTTAGCTTTGGATACGAAAAAGGGAGATAATGAGATGTTTTATGGGCATGCCATCGGGAAAGGAGATGTGTTTTTCTTTGGAAACTTCAGACAGCCCAACATTTATATCAATGCAAGCGCTGGGGACAGTACCAAGATAACCATCCCTGTTAGTTACGATGTCGAAACTTCGCCCATTGATGAGATTCGCTTTGTATCCAAACACAATAAGAAAGATGATGCCGCGGTAGGAAATCCCGAATTGTTGAAAGGCTTGAGCCTAGAGATGGATTTGGGGGTGACAGAGGCGGCAGATATGGAGTTGATCTTCGATGAGCAAGCAGGAGATATAATCAGAGGTAATGGTAGAGGGAATATCCGACTTATCATGCCGCGAGGGAGGGACTTCCAAATGTTTGGAGATTACAATATTGAACGAGGAGATTACATGTTTACTTTGTACAATGTTGTAAATAAGGATTTTAGCATCAAACGAGGAGGGAAAATCACTTGGGATGGTGACCCTTTTGGCGCGCGTATACGATTAGAAGCTTCTTATAAAGACCTGAAAACTTCGGTTTCGAATTTCATCCAGGAATATCTTTCGAGTGTCGACAGTGATACCAAAAATGAAGCGAGTAAAGCCACCGATATCGATCTGACCTTACAATTGGAAGGGGAGTTATTGCGACCATTAATCAATTTTGATGTGGCATTCCCCTGTCTCTTATACACATCTCCGAGCCCACGAGACCGAGGCTG
>CAJXUM010001461.1 GCA_913060855.1 uncultured Lewinella sp.
GTCGGCAGCGTCAGATGTGTATAAGAGACAGGTATAAGATAAAGGATAATGAATGCTAGTTAGCACTTTCATCCGCTTTTATTTTTCTTCTCTTTTCCTGTCCTACTTTTGTGTAGGTGACATTGGCTTCGATCTGATGACCAGGTCGGGTCCATTTTTCAGTCTGATTAGCCACTTCAACTGCTTCCTCCTTGATACTAGGCTGCTCGTGTTTGGCAAAGGGTTCAGTAGGCGTCAATCCCAACAAATTAAACATCTCCAAATCCTGGAATACATCTGGATTGGGTGTTGTCAGTAGTTTATCACCGGCAAAGATAGAACCAGCACCGGCTAAAAAGCACAAGGCTTGTCCTTCTATCGTCATACTGGTTCGGCCAGCAGAGAGGCGAACGACAGAATTAGGCATAACAATCCGAGTAGTAGCTACCATTCTGATCATTTCCCAAATCGATATCGGTTGTTGGTTTTCTAAAGGTGTACCCTCGACGGCCACCAGTGCATTGATCGGCACTGATTCAGGCTGAGGATTGAGCGAAGCCAGGGTTAGCAACATCTTTAGACGATCTGCTACCGCTTCTCCCATTCCGATGATTCCGCCAGAACAGACTGTCATTTTTGCTTTCCGGACGTTGTCCAGGGTTTTAAGTCGATCTTCATATCCACGAGTAGAAATGATTTCTTTATAGTAATCTTCGGACGTATCTAGATTGTGATTATAAGCATATAGCCCTGCATCAGCTAGTCGTTTAGCTTGGTGCTCACTCAACATTCCTAGGGTAGCACAAACCTCCATGTCCAGCTTATTCACGGTCTTTACCAGCTCGATCACATGCTCGAAATCTTCATCATCTTTTACATTTCGCCAGGCAGCACCCATGCAAAGACGAGAGGAACCTAGGGATTTGGCTCTCTTAGCGGCGGTCTCTACTTGCTCCGCACTTAGCATATCATTTTTTTCTACATCAGTAAAATAACGTGCAGCTTGTGGGCAATAGGCACAATCCTCAGGGCAACCACCTGTTTTGATGGATAGTAAGGTACTGATTTGTACTTCTTTAGGATTATGGTGTTGGCGATGAACGCTGGCTGCCTTGAAGACGAGTTCCAACAAAGGCGTATTATATACTTCTGTAATTTCTGCTAAGGTCCAATGCTTCATATCATTTCTATTTTGGTGCAAATGTAAGGTATAGTCTTCGAGTTTTAGAAGAGTGCGGCAATAAAATAACCTTCTCTGACATTTTTGTGGTCAGCGTTTTAGGTGGAAGAATTGCGACCAAAGGGAGTAGAGCTTTCACCTAAATCGCTGACTCAAAAACACAAAAACTGTCAGAGACCCTAAAATAAAAGGCAGAAAAAAAAGTTAGCAGATTAAAAAATCAAACTTTGGACAGGATTATACTAACTGCATTGCCACCAAAGCCTGCTGCATTTACCATGATCGTTTTGATTTCAGCGGGTTTAGCTTGTTTTTGCAATTCTCCAAAAGGAATGCCAATACAAGTTTGGTGTTGCAGCATCAGTAAGGCCATTTCTAGGCTGAGTCCACCCGATGCACCCAGCGTATGGCCCATTTTCCATTTATTAGTGGTGAGGTAGGGCAATCGATCGGTAAAAGTGTTTTGTATGGCTTGCCATTCGGCCAAATCCCCTTGTATAGTGCCCGGACTATGACAAATGACCGCATCCACTGTCGAGAGTCCCGACTCCGCTAAGGCCATTTGCATCGATTTTTGTAGCGACTGCCCATCCCTAGAAATGCTTACTGGAGAAGATATTTGTTCTATTGCATAGCCCATTCCAACTATCCAGGCTAATGGCTGTGCCTGTGTCTCCTTACCTAGAACAAAACAAGCCGCACCTTCCCCCAAAACCATGGTATTATGCTCTTTTTTCAAATCCAATGACCGGCAGGGAAAAGCTTCCGTATCTGCTTGGCTGTATATGCGCAGCGCCTTCATTTGAGCTAAGGTGAATTTTGTCAATGGTGCCTCTGTGCCTCCTGCTAGGAAGTAATCACAGCGGCCCGATTCCAACCATACCACTGCATTGAGAATGGATTGCAGTGCGGTACTACAAGTGACAGAATGACTAAGGGCCATGGCTTCAATCCCCAGGTGCTGCCCGACCCAGGTGGCTACATTACCCAAGGTGGTAAGAGGCGAAGCGTTTGGACTCAAGCGCTCATCCGCAAGAAAATTGCCATGATACAATTCGAATTTTTCTGTAGCTCCTCGAGAAGACCCCATATTAATTCCAAAATTATCTTCAGCAGTCCAATTTGCTTGTACAATGGCTTTTCTAGCTACAAAGAGTGCATATAACACAGCATAGTCTAAGTTTTTATACTTGGCATCTGATCTGTCTCTTATACACATCTCC
>CAJXUM010001462.1 GCA_913060855.1 uncultured Lewinella sp.
TCGGTCTCGTGGGCTCGGAGATGTGTATAAGAGACAGATATATGACAATCCTACTGAAAGAAGTTGTGCATAGGATTTCAGATTGAAGTTTAGCATAATTAACAAAATTTAACCAAGTATCACCAAAATTTAACAAGTCCTAAACGGGCATCGGCCGATTTTAAGTGTCTATATAGTAAAGGAGCAGATAATAAAGAGAAATAAGGAAGAATCATTTTTTCTTTTCTCTTCCAAAATATAAAGAAACAAGTTTTTAGGGTTTTAGGTGTTTAATTTAGCTCCCGTGGCAATTGTTACGGGAGTTTTTTTATGCCCCTATTAGAAGTGTTTAATACGGGTTATTGGTTTTTCATCGCATTCAATAGGCCATAGTAGGCTGGTTTTGCATTCATCTCGGCATCAAATGGAGTGGACTTATTCGGTCGATGCATGCGGAAGACGCCCATGTTATCATACCAGTCCGAACGATCAGATATCCCCCATACCGTAATCCCCGTGCAAGCCGGATTTTCAAGACAAGCAGCACTGAATTCCTGAAAAAAGCGTCCTTGTGCCAGATAGGGATCTTCATGACGATCGAATAACCTTAGTCTTGCGTCTAGTTCAGTAATTTCAACGGTAAGGCCAAGTCCTACCATTTTGCTGATAAATGCCCGGAAAGGTTCAATTTTTGGGATTGTAAACATCGCATGAGCTTGTATGCCGACACCATGAATTGGAACATTCTCTTTCACCAATTCTTCCACCAGCTTGATAAAGGAGTGGGCCTTTTCACTGTCATATTGATCAAACTGCTCATTTAGAAAAAGCGTCACTGCTGGATCGACCTCATGCGCCCAGCGAAAAGAATTAGCGATATATTCCTTTCCCAGGTATTCGTAATAGATATTTTCATCAAACCCTCCGTCAAAGACGTTTAATGGTTCATTAACTACATCCCATTGGCTAATCTTTCCCCGATATCGTTCCAGGACCGTTACAATGTTATTTTTGATCAAGTATTGCAAGGTATCCGGCATTTTGTCTTCAGGAACATCCTTGAGCAGCGTCCTTAAATCAGGAGATTTGAAGAAATCTGCTGCCCGTCCCCAGACCAATACATGTCCTCTAATTCTTACGTTGTGCTGAAGTCCAAAATCAACAATTGAGTCTGCCTGGGAAAAATCATAGGTCCGAAGATCTTCACCTATTAATCGCCCCCACTTCAATTCATTTTCCGGCGTAATTGAATTAAAGTATTTCGGCGCATTTTCCTTGCCTTCGGTCCGGTTAGACACCGCAGTACCGATATAGAACCCTCTGTCCTTGGCGACATCAGTTAGGTACTCAACCGAGTTGGGTGCTTGTTCCAAATAAGTCTCAGGATACACTTTAGGCTGGATGTAATACCAAGAAAACGCGACCAGGACAATAACCTCAAGAGCTAGTAAGCCCCAACCCCATCTTTTTTTGGGAAAGATGCGTTTGGGAATAACAAGAACGGCCACAAAAGTGATGACCACTAATAATAGTAGTAAAAGAGGATAGGGGAATAGGTAAAATAGCGCTTCCATGGTGCAATTTATGCGTTAATGTTAGTGATTTTGTGCGCCCTTCAGGGCTTCCCAAATCCCCACATAAGCTGGTTTCTTACGCATGTCTTCATCTAAAATATTAGGCGAATTGGGGCTCTTCCACTTGAAAGGCGGAACCCCATCCATCCAATTTGCCCCATCCGTCAACCCCCATAAAGTGACCCCTGTACAAGCGGGATCATCTAGACAGACTTCGACTATCTTTTTAAATTGGTCGCCTTGCGCCTGGTATGGGTCTTGCTCATCACCAAACAACAAAAGTCGCATATCCAACTCCGTAATCTCTACTTTTAGTCCCATTTCACCAATCGTTCGGATATACTTCTTTAGCGCTTCAGTATCATGGATTCTATTGATGTGGTGAGATTGTAGTCCAACGCCGTGGATCGGCACCTCACGCTCCAGTAGTCTGGCCAGTAATGCCAAGAATGCCTTACCCGATGGACCATCGTAATCGATAATTTGCTCATTTAAGAAAAGGGAACAATCGGGGTCGACTTCTTGGGCAATCTTGAAAGCAAAATCGATGTATTCTTCCCCCATACTCTGTGTAAAAATACTCGGATATAAAGCCTCTCCTGCCATAGGTTCATTCACTACATCCCAGCTCGAAATACGGCCTTTATAGTGTCCCATGGCCGTTTCGATGTATCTTTTAATGAGCCCTCCCATCGTTTTTTTCGGATCGGATGCGGTATTGATTACCTCAATCCACTGTTTAGGGAAGGTCATTCCAGGGAATTTCCCCCAGATAAGCGCTGTCTCTTATACACATCTCCGAGCCCACGAGACCGAGGCTGATCTCG
>CAJXUM010001463.1 GCA_913060855.1 uncultured Lewinella sp.
TACACTATCCTCTTCGTCGGCAGCGTCAGATGTGTATAAGAGACAGGGATATGGCTGGTCCGCTCATCCAATTTAAGGGTTTCACAAAGCTCAAATCCATCCTTACCAGGCATCATCACATCACTAATAATAATATCGGGAATTTGTGCTAATGCCTTGGCGATCCCTTCTTCGCCATCCTTAGCCACTTGTAGCTGGTAATCATCCGCTAACAATCCACTGATATACTGCAAAATATCTGGATTGTCTTCTACGAGCAACAACTGAGGTTTTGACTGAGTATCCTCATTAAACAATTCGATCGCATCGGTAGCAACGGTGAGAGAAGCTATTTGTTTAACCAATTCTTTGGTAGAAGCTTGTACTTCTCCTGCCTGCTGCTCTTTCAAGATGGGTAACAATAAGGTGAAGGTACTCCCCTTCCCTACTTTACTCTCCGCCCCAATCTCTCCCCCCATGAATCGCGTCAACTCCCGAGTAAGTGCCAAGCCAATACCGGTACGATTCGTTTTGGCCCCACCTAAAGCTTCTAAGGTTTCTTCCTCGATCTCTGCTTGGTAATATCGATCAAAAATATGCGGCAAGTCCGATTCAGCCATACCTATTCCAGTATCTCTAACCACTATTTTGAGTGACTCCTGTTGTGCTGCATCAGAATCGACCGAAGTACTAGCTTGAAGAACCCGGTCCAGTTGTAAGTAGATATGCCCGCCAGCTGGCGTATATTTAAAGGCATTCGACAATAGATTGGATAAGATACTCAGCAAGCGTTCTGGGTCGTAATCCATGTTGAGTTCCTCCTCACTCGACAAAAAGTGTAGTAGAATATCTTCTTGTTCCGTCAGG
This sequence comes from uncultured Lewinella sp., assembly GCA_913060855.1. Lineage (GTDB taxonomy): Bacteria > Bacteroidota > Bacteroidia > Chitinophagales > Saprospiraceae > DT-111. The sequence continues at coordinate 847 of CAJXUM010001463.1, forward strand.
GCTTGGAACGATTGGGCAATGTATTTGATATAAGCAATAACATCGCCATGGATCATTTTAAGTTCAATCTTCCCGGCTTCTAACTTCCGCAGATCGAGCATTTCATTCACCAAGTAGAGCAAATTACTACCGTTGCGATGAATCATATCGACTCCGGTTGACATCCACTTTTCCGGTGCCACCTTAATCTGCTCAGCCATCCCTAAAATTACCGTTAAGGGTGTACGGAATTCATGCGCAATATTGGTAAACAACTCCGATTTCAATCGGTCCAATTCTTCTAATTGTTCATTGCGGATAGCTAACTCATCCGATCGTTTGGCTTGCGCTAGCACTTGCACCTCTTCTAAAGTCTTATTGATGGTGGTTTCGAGGTCGGTAAAATTGATTGGCTTAGTGATAAAGTCGAAAGCCCCTTGGTTCATGGCAGACCGGATATTCTCCATATCGCCATAGGCAGAAACAATCACAGTTCGAATCAATGGGTATTTTTCGTGAATGGCGGTAATCAATTCAATGCCATTCATTTCTGGCATATTGATGTCACTTAGTACGACCTTGATATCAGGTTCTGTTTCGAGGATAGCGAGTGCTTCTCGTCCATTTGCGGCAAAAAAGAAAGCAAATGTCCCTGCCCTTATTTTTCTCCGAAATCGCTGAAGAATGAGTCTTTCAAACTGGGATTCATCCTCAACTACTAGTATTTTGGCTACCATGTTAGTGGGCTGCTATTTTCTGTGATCGATGTAGAGGGCTTCCACCAAATGTAAGGAAAATAGGGCAATAATTTGTAATGGGTTGGACGCTGAATAAGACGACTGAAGTGGATCTAGTCATGTCCTAGCGAAACTTCAGCAGCCTAAAAGGTAGCTGCTTTGGGAGAAAAACGTATTTTTTTGCCTTCCTAAGTATCAAAAATTACGAATTAGCCATATGGAATGTAGATTCTTTTCGTGAACGACATCCTGCTTGCGGGAATGAATGACACAAGAGATTTCCCCAGCGTACTTTTGTAAAGTGTAATTACCACCCCGCAAATCACGATGTCATATGAAATACTGGATAGTCTTCTTACCTCTTTTATTGCTCTGGACTTGCCAAGATGTCAGGAAAAAAACAACTGCTGCTGCTTCCTCAGGCTGGGACTTGGCGTATAAACATGATAAAAATGGGCAAACCATAGCCGGAGATAAGACGCAACTTATCGACGCCATTCGTCACGGTTATTCTGTTAGAGTAGGCTGGGGATGGGAACGGATGCGGGACGATACATTGATTCGCTTAGAACATATGGCAGAGCCCATTTTCCTTTCCATCATCCGAGAACAAGATATTGCTGCTGTAATTGATGCTCACCCACTGCTGGAAAATTATCTGGACATTCAACAACAAACCTTTAGAGAAGGCGGACACATCTGGCAATGCGTTTTGTCGACAACAGGGACTTTCAATGCCAAAGTATATCATCGAGCGACGGGTGAACTCCTGTCTCTTATACACATCTCCGAGCCCACGAGACCGAGGCTGATCTC
>CAJXUM010001464.1 GCA_913060855.1 uncultured Lewinella sp.
GTATCATTGCCCCCCCAAATTTGCTTCGAAATGCCAGCACCTTCACCGCCAAATACCAATCAGCGATTCGAAATCGTCTATAATCTTTATCCGTTTCATGACGATATATTCCTTCCCAATGCTTATGTAGTCAAAAAGGATAGAGACGGGATGTTGGCCCATTTACAGCAGCAAGCTACCCCCGAAACAATTGGTGCGTACCAACTGGAAAATGAGGCCATTCGTCAGAAGTTATTTGGGCTGCAAGATTTACTTCAACCGAAAGTACTCGCTCAAAAATTTAATACCAATAAGCGCAAAGCTAGAACGCTAGCAGAACTGCTAGCGCAGCCAGAAGTCAAGGCTGGCATCCTGTCTTATCTGCATCGAAAACTAGATGAATGGCTTAACCTTATCACTCGGCATAAGTTTCCTGTTTGTTGGAATGTAGAACGGAAAGTACTGGTCAAGGACTTTGTGTTGAAGCAGATGCCAATGCCCCTGCAACCACACCTCTCATTCAAAAAAACAAGTGATAATAAAGTCCTCTATCGATTAAGCTTAAAGCACCGTGACAAGCAACTGACAATCAGCCAGCATGATATAATACCCATCACTAATAAACCGGCCTGGATATTCGCCAACTATTGCCTTTATCGTATCGATCATATCAATGGTAATATGGTCAAACCCTTCCGAATGAAGGATGAGGTGACGATTCCGGCTAGCTCTGTGAATGTGTATTTTCAAAAATTCATTCTCAAGGTAGCCGCTAAAGTAGATATTGAAGCAAAAGGGTTCTCTGTCATTCAAGTGAATAATTTGGAGCGTTGTGAACTGGAAGTGGTGAAGCATATTTTTAAGGATGAATGGGTGATCAATGTCCGAATGTGTTATCCCGGTACTTTCTTCCAATGGCGGGAACAAACCCAACAAAAAACCAGTCTAAAGATTGGTGCCCAGGAAGTAGAAATAGTGAAGATCGAAAGGCAGTTGGAGCAGGAGAAGGCCTATATGGACAAGTTGGCAACCTTCAATATTCTCCCACAAGCAGATAGTAGTTATCTCTTTGTACAGCTAAAAGAGTCTCATCCCTTTGCGCTGATTGAATGGTTGGGACAAGAGCGGGAAAAACTGGAAAAAGCAGGGTTTACACTCATCCTACCAGAAATAGAAGGAAAGAGAATCCAATTGGCGCCGCATGCTATCGATGTTGTATCATCGCAAGAAAATGACTGGTTCGACATTCATGGAGAAGTACAAGCGGGTACATTCCGTTTTCCTTTTAAAAAACTGATCGCCTACATTCGAGATGAAAATCGCTTTTACCCCCTTCCCGATGGCACCTACTTTCTCATCCCTGAGGAATGGTTTAATAAGTATCGCGACTTGGCCAAATTTGCAAAAAACAAAGATGGGCAGTTGCGCTTGACCAAAAGCCAATTTACTATCCTGGAGGAAATCGAAGGTCAAGCTCCTCAGATCGAGGAAAAAGTCAGCGCAAACTTTCGCCCCTCATCACTCTTGAAAGCCGATTTGCGACCTTATCAATTGGAAGGCGTACAATGGCTTGTCAATCTCTATCACAACCAGCTTGGCGCCTGCTTAGCCGATGATATGGGATTGGGTAAAACCTTACAAACGATAGCAGTACTCTTACATGCCAAAGAAAACAAGGCCCAGCCCACCGACAAAAAGTCGGGTGAAGGGCCCGCTACCCAACTGGATTTATTCCAGGCACCACCAGATGCCGGTTTCCTAAAATCATTGAATGCTTTAATTATTCTACCCGCTTCTTTGGTTTTCAATTGGGCGCAGGAACTCCAAAAATTCGCACCGAGTCTAAGTATCAACCAACACATCGGTCCCAAACGCTATAAAGATCCTCGTCTTTTGCTCCGTTTTGATGTCATTCTGACTACCTACCAGACGGCCTTAAGAGATGCAGAATTGATGGGTAAGATCGATTTTGAGTATATCGTTTTAGACGAAAGTCAGCAAATAAAGAATCGGGAGAGTAAGATCTTTCAAGCCATCAACAAGTTTCCCGCGCAATACAAAGTGTCACTTAGTGGTACGCCCATAGAAAATTCGCTATCAGACCTCTGGTCGCAAATGCAATTCATCAATCCGGATCTACTAGGTGGTTTTGCTTTTTTCAAGCGCGAATTTATCTTGCCGATAGAAAAAGGGCAGGATGAGGATAAAAAAGCACGCCTTCGCAAATTGGTCAAACCCTACCTCCTCCGCCGCACCAAAGAGGAAGTCGCCAAGGATCTCCCGCCTCTGACGACCAAGCTGTTTTATAGCGAAATGGCCGCCGAACAAAAGAAACGCTATGAGAAGGAACTGTCTCTTATACACATCTCCGAGCCCACGAGACCGAGGCTGATCTCG
>CAJXUM010001465.1 GCA_913060855.1 uncultured Lewinella sp.
CACTATCCTCTTCGTCGGCAGCGTCAGATGTGTATAAGAGACAGCTTCGAGGCTCAATCTTTAATAATATTGAAATCTATTGCAATCATGAATATTAAATATCGTATTCCGATTTTACTGACGATTTTACTGGTTTTGGGTACGACGATCTTATCGGCACAAGCCGAAGCTGCGGTTGATCCGCATGGTATGGAGAGAATATTGGGCAACACCCTGCTGTGGCTAGCAGGTGTCGTAATTGCGGCTACTATTGGCGTGCTGCTATATCTGGTCAATATGTTGATGGATGCCCAGAAACTCCGAATGTTGCAAGAACATGGGGTAGAAGTGATGGAAAAAATAGGATTGACCCAAAAAAGGGAACCTTGGTGGAAGCGTTTCAACAAGCAAGCTTGGCAACTGGTTCCCATGGAAAAGGAAAAGGATATTCTTTTCGACCATGAATATGATGGCATCCGAGAATTGGATAATAGTCTTCCACCTTGGTGGGTGGCTATGTTTTACATTACCATTGTTTTTGCTGTAGCATACCTTGGCTATTACCATGTGACAGACTATGGGGTAGATCAAGCCACAGAATATGCCCAAGAAATGGAACGAGCAGAGGAAGCCGTACAAGCTCATCTTGCCAAACAAGCAGATCGGGTAGATGAAACTAATGTCGTCGCTTTGCTGGAACCCAAAGATTTAGAACTGGGCCAGACAATTTTTAACACCTATTGCTCTGCCTGCCATGGCATGTTGGGAGAAGGTGGCGTTGGACCAAACCTTACCGATAACTATTGGGTACATGGCGGAGATATTACTGCTGTTTTTAAAACGATCAAGTATGGCGTCCCTGAGAAAGGGATGATTGCTTGGAATACTCAGCTTCGCCCCGTTGAAATGCAGAAAGTGGCCAGTTATATCATGACTTTGGTGGGCACTACTCCTCCGAATCCTAAAGAACCGCAAGGGGAAGAATACATACCCGGAACAGAGGATGCCTCAACTGCAGTAGAAAAGGAGCAGGGAGAACAGGTGATTGGAATGAACAATTAGTTTAAGTATAATTTAAGCTAAAGATGGAAGATCAAGACGAATTTTATCGGGACCGAATTGCGACCGTCGATGCAGAAGGTAAGCGGAATTGGATTTATCCGAAGAAACCGAAAGGCCCTTTCTACGAATATCGGAAATGGGTTAGTTATGTTTTGTTGGTATTCTTGTTTGGAATGCCTTTTGTTAAAGTCAACGGTGATCCTTTCCTGTTATTCAATGTCTTAGAAAGGAAGTTTATTCTTTTTGGTGTGTATTTCGCGCCACAAGATTTCCACTTGTTTGTTTTGGCCATGTTGATCTTTATCATCTTCATTGCGCTATTTACGGTGGTTTATGGTCGTCTCTTTTGTGGTTGGGTTTGTCCGCAAACCATTTTCATGGAAATGGTGTTTCGCCGGATTGAATACTGGATAGAAGGTGATGCCAATGCACAGCGTCGCCTCCATAAAGCGCCATGGACTACTGAAAAGCTGATCAAGAAAGTGGGGAAACAAGTTATTTTCTTTGTGATTGCCGTCCTAGTAGCGAATACTTTTCTAGCCTATATTATAGGAATAGATGAAGTATTTAGAATAGCTACTGAGCCGGTACAGGATAATTTCGGAGGCTTTAGCAGTATGATACTTTTTTCTGCCGCCTTCTATTTTGTCTTTTCTTACCTCCGGGAGCAAGTTTGTACTACAATTTGTCCTTATGGCCGATTGCAAGGGGTTCTCTTGGATAAAGATTCCATTGTAATCACCTACGATTATGTCCGAGGAGAACCTCGAGGTAAGATCAAAAAAGCCAGGAAGGAACCCAAGAAGACTGAAAGCCTGGCCTTACAAATGGATCCTATCACTAACATTCAACAGCAACTAGGAGATTGTATCGATTGCAAACTCTGTGTGCAGGTCTGTCCCACTGGGATTGACATCCGAGACGGGACGCAATTGGAATGTGTCAATTGTACGGCCTGTATTGATGCGTGCGATGAAGTAATGGTGAAAATCGATCGGCCTAAAGGCTTAATTCGATACGATAGTGACAGGGGAATTGAAACCACCAAGAAAAAGCTTTTTACGCCGAGAGTAATCGCCTATTCTGCTGTGTTATTGGTCTTGTTATTGGTGGAGGGTTTCTTATTTACAGCCAGAACGGATGTGGAAACCTTGCTGTTGCGAACGCCAGGTATGCTGTATCAGAAAGTAGATGAAGAAAATATTAGTAATCTATATAATTACCAGATTATTAATAAAACCAAGGAGGTCTTTCCTGTCGAGTTTCGATTAGTGACCGACTATGGCCCTGTCTCTTATACACATCTCCGAGCCCACGAGACCGAGGCTGATCTCG
>CAJXUM010001466.1 GCA_913060855.1 uncultured Lewinella sp.
GAGATCAGCCTCGGTCTCGTGGGCTCGGAGATGTGTATAAGAGACAGTTCCACAATAAAGGAAGTGTCAAAACCAGCAGACCTAGCTACTGACAAGGCTCGACGTGCTTCATTCATCGAAGCTAATCCACCAATATATTTTACGGTAAATCGTCCTTTCTTTTTCGATTCTATGGTTCCAAGACTACGTACTTGTGAATCATCAAACCACTTTGGATTGCTGTAAGCAGCCAACTGAACTTTGAAGGGCGCAGCACCAAATCCAGGATTAGTACCCGGTCCAGGTGTTTCATCAGGATTTCGAACACCAATTCCAGAGCCTGAACCATCTTCTCGTACGATAAAGGATCCCGGATAGCCTCTAGATTTCACCTGGTTTAAAGCTAAACCAGCGTCTTGCCGACTAGCATATATTCCCAAGCGTATTTTATAGGTACCACCTTGATTCAAATAATACACATCGCCTAGATCCGTCAGGTTGCCAAAACGATCCATGGCTGGCGTTTTGATCGCAGCTACTTGAATCGCAAAGCCATCAAGTCCACCTAAATTCGGGTTTTCATTAGGACGAATAGGTCCCGGGTTATTAGGATCGTCTGTCGGAGGAACCGCAGTAGAAGGTAATAAGGAAATGACCCCTAATATTGTTCGATTCAATCCGTCTTCTGTATTTACATCAAATTCAACCTCTCGATAGCCCGGTTTGGAGTAGCGAACCAGATAATCAGAGAAAGGACTTAAGGCCAAATAATAATCTCCATTCGAATTGGTATAGGCCTGCATCTGATTATTCGTTCGGGTATTGATAGCCGTAATCGTCACGCCAGATAATGACATTTTCGTCGTGTAATCTACGATTCTACCTGCATAGGCCTCATTCGGAGAAGTAAGCATCACTTCATAATCACGGCTGGCACTCGCCCCTGTGGTAGAAATTCTTACTGTACCAGGTAGAAATCCAGTTTTATTGACCACTACATCACATTGTAAGCCCTGTAAGGCTTGGAAGCTATAAACTCCTCGGCCATCCGTCGGAAAAATGCCTTGTCCACAATTGGAGAAATCAATATCTGCATTAGCAACAGGAAGGCCATTAGAGGCATTGATAACGCGAATGACCACATTATCCGCAGCCCGGCTTACTCGATAAATATCTTCATTGCCACGACCACTTAATCGGTTAGATACAACAAATCCAAGATTCCGGAAAGGATCATAGGAAAAGCCATAATCATCGCGAGGCGAATTTACTTGTGCTCCTAAATGGAAAATACGAGTCCAGCGACCGTCTCCATTTGATTCTGCTCTAAAAACGTCCATTCCTCCTAGTCCAGGGTGCCAATTAGAAGAGAAGAAAAGACTAGTTCCATCAAAGGAGGGTGAAATTTCATCTCCACCGGAATTCACAACGGGTCCGAGATTTTCTGGCGCGCCCCAGGAGTTTCCGATTTTGCTAGAAACATATAAGTCATATCCCCCAGAACCGCCTGGGCGATCAGAAGCAAAATACATACGGTTTCCATCCGGAGAAAAGCAAGGATAGCCAGTAGAGAATCCTGTCCCATTAAATGGAAAAGGTCTAATATCCCCCCAAGATCCGTTAGGATTGATTTGTGCCAAGTAGATACTCAGCTCCATTCCACTGCCAGGAATTTGCCGGGTTCCATCTACAAAGTTATTTTTAGTAAAAGCGATAGTCCTTCCATCTGGGGCCAATGCTAGCGGGCCTTCATTTACCTCCTGCGAATTGCTACCTTTCAAAAACACGGGAGAATCTAAGTAGCCTCGAGTGCCAATGGTAGCCAAAAACAGCTGATTGCCAATTTTACCAGAAAAATCGCCACCTGATCGCTGTATATCTGTTCTTGCAGAAGAATAGACTACTCTGTCAGATCCCCAAAAGGCCGGACCAAAGTCAGCAGCTGAAGTATTGATAAATTCATTCGTAATGGAGTAAGATGCACTGACATTTAATTGTGCTTTAGCAAAATCACAAGTTTGCGCGAAGTGATTACCTACCTGGGCGTCTACATCTCTAGCATACAACAGGAACCATTGCTTGGCCTCGTCGTATTTCCCCAAAGACTTTAAAACCAATCCATATTGAAGGATACTAGCTTTGTCTACTTCGGATTGACGGACAGCCCTAGCGTAGAAAGCCGCTGCTTCATCCATTTTGTTTAATTGTCGATAGGCATCGGCAATTTTATATAAAGCCTCAGGGTCATCACTCTTCTTCTGCAAAGCAGCTTGATAGTCCTCAATGGCTTTATTGTAAGCATGAATTTCATAAGAAGTATTGGCGCGTCGCATTAATCTTCGGAAAGACTGAGCAAATGTACTAGTTGATCCGATTATTAACAAAAGACCTACAAT
>CAJXUM010001467.1 GCA_913060855.1 uncultured Lewinella sp.
ATCTACACTATCCTCTTCGTCGGCAGCGTCAGATGTGTATAAGAGACAGTCTCCAAGGTGTGAAGCGCGGCTTCTGTTTCTCCCATCGAGGCCTCGATGATACTCTTGATTAAAAATTGTTTGGGATGTGGTTTTGATTCCATTTTGGTTTCCAACTCAACCAATATATTTTCCAGGTGATGGCGAGAAGCCTCATCCTTTTTAATCTTCATCTCGGTCAAGGCGATTCCCAGGTCGGCTTCCCAGGCATGTTTGGCTCCTTTCTTGCGACCATCCCGTTCCTTGGCTTTCGTAAAGAATTGATGCGCCTTTTCGAAATCTTCTTCCATCAGGTGAACATTGCCCATTAGCAAGGGGCCTTCCGCTCCTTCGGGCTCCATGTCCATCATTTTCTGACCTAGCTTTTCAGCTTCATCAAATTTATTTTGCTTGATGTATAAATTGCTCAAATCTTGGTAAAAGCCCACATATTCTGGGTTGGATTCGATACCTTCCTTCAACAAAACCTCCGCTTCTTGATCCATTCCGACAACAGTTGTCAACTCGGATAATCGTTGCAATGCCATGGGATGTTTAGGGTTCAAATCAAAGGCCTTCTTAGCCCATCTAAACCCTTCGACATACTCTCCTTTATCACTATGAATCATAGCTATGTTGGAGATAGCCATGTCATTATTGGGATTTTCCTCCACTGCTCTTTGATAGGCGGCTAGGGCTTTTTCATTGTCCCCTTTGTAATGGTAAGCCAAGCCAAGCGACTTATAGCCTTCAGAACAGTTCTTGTCCAAACCAATCGCCTTTTGACTCACCATAGCCGCTGAATCCAATAACATTGGTCTCTTCTCATAGTTAGCCTTTTGGCTGATGGCATCTCCCAAGCCCGCATAAGCTAGGGCAAAACTGGTATCCAGGTTTAGTGCTTTTTTAAAATGCTGAATCGCCGATTCATTCTCTTTGTTATCATACTTTTCATAATATTCTCGCCCTTTGAGATAATGCTCATAGGCTTCTAAGTTATTAGTCGGCTTCTTATTGATGCTAGCCCATTCTGAGGGACTCAACTCATGCTCTAAAGCCTGCGCTATATCTTGTGCCACATTGCTCTGAATCTCAAACAACTCCGTCATCTCCTTATCGTAGGTATCCGCCCAGATGTGCGCATCAGTAATCGCATCAATTAGCTGCGCCACGACTCGTACCTTATTACCCGACTTGCGCACACTGCCTTCCAAGATATGAGTGGCATTCAGTTCGGCGGCAATTTCAGGAATAGTCTTATTGGTATTTTTGTATTGCATGACGGAGGTACGCGAAATCACTCGCACATCTTTGATCCCAGATAATAGCGTGAGAATATCTTCGGTAATTCCATCACTGAAGTACTCATCCTCTTCATCCCCACTGAAATTGGAGAAAGGAAGAACGGCAATGGCTATTTGTCCATCTAAAGGTCCCGCATAGACAGGAGGAGCTTCTTTTTTACTCAGGAAATTCATTCCGACGAGTAGAAGCGCCAAAATCGTCAGCATCCACAAGGCCCCCTCTCTAAATTTGAGCGCCAAAGAACGAGGAGTCGCTGGGGCAGTTGCTCCAGAATGGCGAACATTGATCACTTTTGCCTTACTCTGCTTCAGATAAGACAACTTATTGTCTGTAGGAATAACTAAGCCTTCTGTATTGACGGCATAGAGCGGCAGCGGATGTTTGATATTCTTAAACTCAAATTCCCCCACCATTTTGGCCGTCAACCACTGATGGTTTTTTATATCGTCATATACTTTACCCGAAATAAAGATTCCACCAGGAATACAGGCGGATTCAATACGCGCGGCTAGATTGAGGCCATCCCCATATACTTCTTCTTTACTAAAAGTAATATCTCCGGTATGAATACCGATGCGCAATGGGACAAGCGGCGATTCGCGAAAAGCTTTTTGCATTTCCACAGAACACTCTACGGCTGCTACGGCAGACTGAAAAATGCTCAATGTTCCATCGCCATAATACTGGAGAATACGCCCGCCATACTGTTCCGTCAGTTCATCAAACACCAAGCGATGCCGTTCCCGTACCTGGTTGGCACGAGTCTCATCTTGTTGCATCATCGCCGAATATCCTACAATATCGGTAAAGACGATAGCGGCGAGTTGACGGTGTTTGGCTGACATATTAGAAGGTTATAAACATGTATGCATTAGGCTTCATGCTGAAATAATTTGTATGGAGCTAAATTATCTTTTTAAGCAAGCCTTCGTTCTTCATCAGTCGCGTAGCTGATGGCTAGGCTCCTTCTTCGAGTCTCGCCTTACTTAAAAATCTTAATTTCCATCCTTATACCTGTCTCTTATACACATCTCCGAGCCCACGAGACCG
>CAJXUM010001468.1 GCA_913060855.1 uncultured Lewinella sp.
TCTACACTATCCTCTTCGTCGGCAGCGTCAGATGTGTATAAGAGACAGCTACTTACATGGGAAGCATTTTGACAAGTGGGGTTACCTGAAAGACGATGCTGTATTATCAAAAGATATTCGAATCAACAGTAAAACAGAAAAGCACCTCCTTCAGGATAAAGATATACTTTTCATTGCGAAAGGAGACAACAATAGAGCTTGCATCTATTATGAAGAATACGGCAGCGCCATCGCCTCTTCTTTATTTTTTGTGATCCGAGTTGACCCCAATGTATTAACACCTGAATACTTACGTTGGTACATGAATACACCAGCAACGCAAAGCAAATTAGAGCAGTTTTCAAAAGGTAGTCATATTCCTTCCATTTCTAAAAAATCATTGAGAGAATTGGAAGTTTATTTACCTCCTTTATCCACTCAGCAACGAATACTTGAAATGGATAAACTTTGGCGAAAAGAACGAGCAATTACAGAACAAATCATCTCCGAGAAGGAAAGTTATTATCAAAAACTATTAGTTAATCTGGCAAAAGATAAATCTGAATAAATGGCAACGACACAACAAGATATCAACAATATAGTATGGCGAGCTTGCGACACCTTCCGAGGAGTAATTGATCCATCGCAATACAAGGATTATATCCTGACTATGTTATTTCTGAAGTATGTATCTGATGTATGGAATGACAAAATGGATGAGTATCAGAAGAAGTACAAAGGCGACAAAGAAAGAGCAGAGTGGGCAATGCATAAGGAACGTTTTGTCCTACCTCCCCACTCTCGATTCGAATATCTCTATGAGCATCGAACCGAAGCCAATATTGGAGAACTCATCAATATCGCTTTGAATGATTTGGAAGAAGAAAATCGAGATAAGCTTAGTAGTGAAGATGGCTCAAGTGTATTCCGAAATATAGATTTCAATTCCAGTAACCTTGGAGATGTAAAAGATAAAAATTCAAGGCTCAAAAACCTCCTTATCGATTTCAGTAATAAAAATTTGGACTTGCGACCGTCCGTTTTAGGAGGAGGTGATGTGATTGGAGATGCTTATGAATTTTTGATCTCCAACTTCGCTTCCGATGCCGGAAAGAAGGCAGGAGAGTTTTATACCCCAAGCGAAGTATCAACACTAATAGCAAAGCTTACAAAGTCGCAACCAGGCGCAAGGATATGTGATCCAACTTGCGGTTCTGGCTCATTACTGATTAAAGCTGGTAAAGAAGTGGGCTCTGATAATTTCTCACTATATGGTCAAGAAGCCAACGGAAGTACCTGGGCTTTGGCGGTGATGAATATGTTCTTGCATGGTTATGATAATGCTACGATTCGCTGGGGAGATACGATCGGTAATCCTAAACTAAAAGAAGGCGACCAATTGATGAAGTTTGATACAGTTGTTGCTAATCCCCCTTTTAGTTTAGATAAGTGGGGAGCAGCCGAAGCAGATGCTGATCCATACAACCGCTTTTGGCGAGGTGTGCCTCCGAAGAGTAAAGGTGACTGGGCATTCATAACTCATATGATCGAAACGACTTATGAAGGGAAAGGAAAAGTTGGAGTAGTTGTGCCACATGGAGTATTGTTTAGAGGTAGTTCCGAAGGCAGAATCCGACAAAAAACTATTGAGGAAAACTTATTAGAAGCTGTGATCGGACTTCCCTCAAACTTATTCTTTGGAACTGGTATTCCTGCTGCTGTACTCATTTTCAATAAAGGAAAAGGTGATAACGCCAAGGTGCTTTTTATTGATGCAAGTCAACGTTACGAGCAAAGTAAGAACCAAAATGTCCTTCGAGATAAAGACATTGAAGATATAGTTTCAACCTACCAAAAATTCAATAATGGTGAATTGAAAGCTGGAATTCTAGAAAATAAATATGCTTATGCCGCCACCTTTGAAGAGATTGAAGAGAATGAGTTTAATTTAAATATACCTCGTTATGTGGACACCTTTGAAGAAGAGGCGGAAGTGGATATGAAAGCGGTGGCTAAAAAGATTAAAGGTTTAGAAAAGGAATTGACAGTAGCACAAGTACAGATGAAGATCTATTTAGAAGAATTAGGATTACTTTAAATATAGAGCAAAATGAACCAAAACACAGCAAATATGATAAATTGTACGTACATTTGTATCAACAGTACTCGCCACGCTTCTCGTCAGATCAGCGTACCAGGGCGAGTCTTCTATTTTCAGGGCTATGCATTATCGTAAACCTGCCATTGACATAGCTGATCAAATCCAGTTATTGGAATCCAGAGGACTGATCATTGATGATAGGGCATTGGCCTATCACTTTCTGTCTTATATCAGTTACTATAGACTCTGTCTCTTATACACATCTGACGCTGCCGACGAAGAGGATAGTGTAG
>CAJXUM010001469.1 GCA_913060855.1 uncultured Lewinella sp.
ATCTACACTATCCTCTTCGTCGGCAGCGTCAGATGTGTATAAGAGACAGTTATACATCAACGTATTATTAACAATCCGGTTGCACAATTTTTATCCTTATGACGCAGGAAACAGAACAAGGGAGTAGATGGGAGAACTTCAAAGAACGGATTCAGAACACTTATCGCCTAGTTGTGATGAATGATGAAACCTTTGAAGAGGTCAGTTCATATCGACTTTCGTTGTTGAATGTGTACGTTTCATTGAGTAGTCTACTGGTGGTTATGGCCATCGTGGTTTGGGTCTTGATTGCGGCGACTCCCTTGAAGCGATATTTGCCTGGCTACGGTTCTATTCAGCAGGATTCCGAGATACAGGAATTGTATCTACAGATGGATGAGATGGAGAAAGAACTGGCTGCACATCGGCGATACAGTGAAAATTTCCGCAAGATATTGGTTGGAGATGTAGAGAAAGAGGAAGATATCCCTGAGCAAGTAGAAGAGAAAGAAGATACCGTTACGGAAATACCTCGCGCTCCGATTCTAGATCAGCTGCAACGAGAAGCGGCTCGTTCGGAAGTTGGGGATGTTTTACAGGAAGGGAGGACGACCAACCTTTCACCGCGAGATGTTCCTTTGGAGCAAATGTTCTTTACCTCTCCAATACGCGGAACCGTCAGTGCTAAATATGCACCAGATAAGGAACATTTTGGCGTAGATATTTTGGCCCCTAAAAATACTGCGGTACAGGCTGCCATGGATGGCTATGTATTTTTATCCGATTGGACGCTAGAAACCGGCAACACAGTAGGCATCCAACATACCAATAATACCATCACTTTTTATAAGCATAATTCCTCTTTGCTAAAAGCAGCGGGTAGCTATGTGAAGGCAGGAGAGGCGGTAGCTATCATTGGAAATACTGGCACTTTATCCAATGGCCCTCATCTGCATTTTGAATTGTGGCACAAAGGAAAGTCTGTCGATCCAACCGATTATATAGAGTTTGAGTAAATGGAAAGGCTAGAATCGACCTGGCTTGTATTAAAATAGCCATATCAACCGCCCAAGGCAGTAGGGAATAACCAATTATATTTTCTATTTTTGCCCAGCCTTTTTATTCCAATCCAATAAAACCTCATTAAGACTTGAGTGCTCGCACTCATAACTATCAGAAGTATTCATTGTTTCCGAATTGATACAATCGTAGAGACGAAAAATCTTTTTCCATGGAAGATAAAAAAACGCACGAGCTGCAATCCGTTTTTAATGAGAAAGGGGAAGCTATTAGTCCCATATTACCTAATAATGTAAAGAATTTCCTGATCGATATTGATGGTACCGTTTGCGATGATATTCCAAACGAAGAACCTGAACGCATGCTGACCACCCTACCTTATCCGGATGCTTTAAAGATCCTGAATAAATGGTACGAAGAAGGTCATATCATTACTTTCTTTACGTCGAGAACGGAAGAACATCGAGGGGTGACGGAGCAATGGCTGAAAAAGCACGACTTCAAGTACACTAGCCTGTTGATGAATAAACCCAGAGGTGGAAATTACCACTGGATTGACAATCACATCGTAAAAGCTACTCGATTTAAGGGTAAGTTTACTGATCTAGTGGTAGAAAGTCACGGAATCGAGGTTTTTAAAGACTAGTTCTACGCTTATACTTTTCTCCTATTACTAGGCGAAAATGCGAAATCGGAAGTTGAGATAGGCATTCCCCATCTTACTTCCGATTTCCTATTTTATATTAGCGGTTGTTATTCTATTCCGAAGGATAGAACCCGGTACTATATAAAGACAATTTGAGTCCCTTCTCCCTCTGCCAATGCATACATATCGCCTACTGTGATAATATCCTTCACTTCCGGAATAAAATCTTCCTGCTTCAAGTGAAACATATCTGCGGCCAATTTACAAGCATATATTTCTCCACCTGATGCTTCAATGATTTCAAAAAATTCAGATACACAGGGGATATCCAGTTTTTCCATTTCTTTCTTCATCATAGAAGACGCCAAGGCCTCAAAGCCCGGCAAACCGGCAATAATAGTAGGAATACTTTGCATAAAAGCTGGATTCCCGACCGTCGCCGTGTGCAGTTGATTACATTGTCCTTTCCGTATCGCCTCTAATCCAAAAAACGTAAAGAACATCTTGGCTTCCATGCCTTCCATCAGCGCACCATTGGCCATCACTAGCGCGGCATAAACATCTTCCAGGGTTCCTCTCGCACAAATAATCAGTACTTTTTTGACGGGATGTTTATCTACTTTTTTGGCCTTGGGAATAGATTGTGTGGCTGTATTTTCCATGTTTAGTGCTTTTACCTGTCTCTTATACACATCTCCGAGCCCACGAGACCGAGGCTGATCTC
>CAJXUM010001470.1 GCA_913060855.1 uncultured Lewinella sp.
AGATCAGCCTCGGTCTCGTGGGCTCGGAGATGTGTATAAGAGACAGGTATGGTGCCGGTGCCGAGCCATAATACTAGAATAAACAGTCGGGTGATTTGTACGTAGGTGATTTTCATATTGATATTTTCTGTTTAGAAATAAAGCAATCTATGCTAATAGATATTTAGAGGACAGAAGACAGAAGTGAGACTGCCGAAGTGGTGCATATGTCTTGTATCTCTCCTCTGTCACCTGGCCTCTGACTTCTAATCTTAAAGCAATACGAAATTAGGGCTAGAACAGTCCCTATGAAAGGCATTTGTGATGAGTAGAAAAATATGGGCCGAAGAGAAAAACTACCCTTAGGAGTGAGTGTTCAAATAGGTCAGTATCGTCGGTTTGTAGGACTTACTGGACAGTAGTCGCACCCCATTTTTGAGCGTAAACTCGAATTCATTGTTGTTTAAATAGCGGTGGGCAGCGATATACTTGGTGTTGAGTAGGTACGATCTATGTATTCTTAGAAAGGTATGCGCTGGCAATTGTTCCGCCAAGGCATTCATACTGATTCGATAAAGGTATTTGCGTTGTGTGGTGTGCAAAGCGATATAGTTGCCCGCGGATTGGAAGTAATAGATATCATCGATTGATACTCGAATACTGCGGCCTTTTTCCTTGATTTCTAGGTATAATAATTCCTCTTCTTTTAGTTGCTGCTGATGGGTTTCCACTAATTGCATCAATTGTTGCTGAAAACCCGCCGTTCGCAATAAATCCAGGCGCTGTAACACCCTATCTAGTGCTACTTTTAATCGATCTTCATCGAAAGGTTTTAACAAATAATCGATGGCTTCCACTTCAAAGGCTTGAATCGCATACTCATCAAAAGCAGTCGTAAATATAATAGCAGGCGGTGTGGGCAAATCGAGTTGTTTCACGACAGTAAGTCCGTCGATATCTGGCATTTGGATATCCATAAAGACTAAATCAGGCTCCTTCAATTGTATATTTTCTAAAGCCTCGGCGCCATTGCGGCAGCTCGCTACCACTCGAATTTGTTCGTAGGCTGCTAGCAAAGTTTCCAGGCGTTTTCTCGCTAGCCATTCGTCATCTACTATAATCGCTCTAATCATGATCCGATTGTCTGCTAAATGGAATTTGAATAATAATGGTACAGCCTTTACCCTCTTTTGTATTTACAGTAAAAGTATGTGCATTGGCATACTGTTGTATCAGTCGATTTTTGACATTCTGCAACCCCAATCCCGTCCCATGGACCCCATTATCAGTAGGAGTAAAACCAGGGCCGTTATCATATACGCTCAATTCAAGCTGCCGATTGGGTAGGATACAGCTTTTAATTTTTATCCTTCCATCCGCTACCTTTTTGGCGATGCCATGCTTTAGGGCATTCTCCACTAAGGGTTGAAGAATGAGATTCGGGACTAAAGCCGACGCCGTTTCAGGTGCCATGTCGACCGTCACCTTTAATCGGTCCTGAAAACGGATCTGCTCAATGTCCAGGTAGTTGTTTATAAATTTGAGTTCCTCTTCCAACGGTATCAAGTGCCGGTTTTCGTTCTTGAGCAGTTGTCGTAATATATCTCCTAGTTGGGCAATCATTCTTTGTGCCGCTTTCGAGTCCCAATCAATCAAAGCCGCCACCGAATGAAGGGTATTAAACAAAAAATGAGGTTGCAATTGCATTAATAAGGCATCCAAGCGTGCTCGATCTAGTTCTTTTTGCTTCTGCTGGTAGTTTTGATAAATCGTAAAAGTCACAAAAAAACCAGCAAAAATGAGCAGCTGTACCAGGCTTAAAAATCCCCGCGCGAGAAACATGGACCTTCTATTTTCTTGCCACCAACTGGTGAAATACCCCAGTTTAAAGAAATTGAACACATCCACTAAAAGAGTAAATACAACCACTCTTACCAAGACTACCAATAGCGCGAAAGCAATAATTCGCCCGAATAATCGCCAACCTTTTTGAGGCAACCAATTGACCAAAATTTGCGCTAGTTTATAGACTAAGGGAGCCAACAATACCCAACTTAGATAGCCACCATAAAATTTAACACTGATGAAGTACCAGCTAAAGGCGTAATCATATTGATTGATGACATAGTCGATATATTCCTGTAATAGCTGTATCGTACCCAGGATCAAAGCCACCACCAGTAGGTAGTACCAAGAGAATGGCAGCGCTTTCATCCAATTCAATTTCATGGGCTAGCTTATTTTCCCGACAAATTTAACCCATTCTCAATAGGCTTTGAAGTTGTTTAAGAATGATTTTTTGAGGCGAAGTTTGAAGGAATGAGGTTTTGAGAGCCGGTTTTTTCTTTAGCATAGCAGCGCTACGGTAAAGAAAAAAGCTGTTTTCAGG
>CAJXUM010001471.1 GCA_913060855.1 uncultured Lewinella sp.
TCCCTATACAACCCATTTCATAATAAAGTCTATTTTTTTGTAATTATGTTATTTGTCTTCTGCCCTAAAGGCTTCAGTGGCTCAATCGTCGGACAAAGCACCCAAATACTGGCCAAAGCAATCAATGCCAAGGCAGCGCCAATCACAAAGGCCGGGGTATAATTTCCGCCTGCTGTAAGCACGGGAACGAGATACGTTAATCCTGCAGCTCCCAATTTAGCAGCCATTCCAGCAAATCCCGCTAATGTTCCAACGGTTTTCCCTCCGAAGAAATCGCTAGGTAAGGTTTGAACATTACCGATAGCTGTTTGGAAACCAAACAAAATAACGGCCATCAAGAGCACAGCCGTAACCGGTTCTCCCGGGTTTGACATAGCAAGTAGGGTTGGTAACATGATTAGACACCCCAAGGTTATTACCAACTTACGGGTTTTGTCTACACTCCAGCCCGCCTTGATACGGTTTTGCGCAAGCAGTCCACCAAACCAAGCCCCAAGCATGGCACCAACATAAGGCACCCAACCGTAGATACCTATAGTTTTTACATCCATTTGATAGACTTCCGAAAGGTAAATCGGAATCCAAAAAACAAACAGCCACCAGATAGGATCGATCGCCGCGGAGGCAATAATAACGCCCCAGCTTTGCTTGTGAGATAAGAGTTGTTCAGTAGTTGGGTTATACCCCTCATCGAAGCTACCATCCTCATCTAAATCTTGGTTTTTTTGCCCACTTAGAATATATTGGCGTTCATCCTCGGAAATCCAAGGGTGAGATTTAGGCGGAGATTTGACTAAGACCATCCAAGGTATAAGCCACAACAAACCAGCAAGACCGACTAGAATAAAGATCATCTGCCAGCTAAAATAAATAGACATATATGCGATCAAGGGGATGGAGATGATTCCCCCAATGGCGGCACCAGAATTAAAAATGCCTTGGGCCAAAGCCCGTTCTTTAGTAGGAAACCATTCCGCGTTCCCTTTCGTCGCTCCCGGCCAGTTTCCGGCCTCTGCTATTCCTAAAATAGAGCGAAAAATACTGAAACTAAGAATTCCTCGTGCAGTGGCATGAAGCGCGGTGGCAATAGACCAGACTCCAATAGACAAAGCAAAACCGATGCGGGTTCCTACCCAATCAAAAATCTTCCCAAAGATGGCCTGACCAAAAGCATATGAAAACACGAAAATAACAGAAATCAGTGCGTAAATTTCTTTCCGTTCAAAGTCCGTTTTATCTGGAAAGAGACTAACTGAAATTTCCGGCCATAGTACATTCAGCGATTGACGATCAATGTAGTTGATAATTGTTGCAAAAGCGATCAGTGCAATGACCCACCATCTTAAACCTTTGATTTTCATTTTATTTTATTTATTCCTGTCAAACAAGCTCTCACATCTTTTGACCAGTTCCTTACGTCAGGAAATCTTCTCTTAAAGGACTAAATACATCGATTAAAACACCAGGCTTCGTGCAAGTGCAACCATGCATGACATGAGGTGGGATGTAATAAGAATCACCCGCTTTGATCGTTTTGATTACATCGCCAATGGTCATCTCAAATTCACCACTGGCCACATAGGTTACCTGCGAATGATGATGCTGATGTAACTGCCCAACGCCTCCTTCCTCAAATTTGGCTTTCACCAACATGATTTTATCATCTGTTCCGTGAATTTGCCGTTGAATTTTAGGGTCTACTTGTTCCCATTTTTCTTCTGCGTCAAAGAAGAACTCTTTACTTGGTTTAATCGTTTTTGACATATTCTTTCCGTTTTAATATTGTGTTTTGTTTAATGTATTTTTATTTTTCATCTCCCTTCAGCTTAAAAGGACCTTGCCATTCATGGGATTTCCCATTAATTTCAATGGAATGAGTTGCCTCATTTGATGCCTCTTTATTAGCTAAAAATAAGGTCCATGTTTTACCTGCTTTATTATTAAATTGGATAACCGTATAAGCCGCATCATCATGCAAAACACTTACCTTTTCAATACTTGTAAAAGGCTGTTCTGATAATTCAGTTACCGTACTATAAGCACCATGTGGCTCGATGATCGAGACAAAAGTGGCATTTTTCTGATCCTTTTTTCTGATGATAAAGGTAGGATCATGTCTCAGGTTAAATTCTGGATCATTCGCCCCAAGCCGAGCAAAAATTAATTCATCGGCTGCATCCACTACACTTGTCATCGAATAAAACTTCCCATTGGAAAACCAATTAATATGCGCATTTTCTCCCTTCGCTTTTCCTGCAGCCTCTTTCCATAAATGTTGATAACCGTGACCATCGCCTAGCGGCTTTAAAGTGGTCAATTCCTGTCTCTTATACACATCTGACGCTGCCGACGAAGAGGATAGTGTAGA
>CAJXUM010001472.1 GCA_913060855.1 uncultured Lewinella sp.
GTGGGCTCGGAGATGTGTATAAGAGACAGGTATGTTAAGTCTCATTCTTAGCTGTTGCTTTTTTATATGGATTTGCCTATTTTTGGCATTCAGTAACTACTTAGATTCAGGAGAAGCCAGTTTTTTCTTTTATCACGCATTTAGTTGGCCCCTGGATGAGCTGAACGCCATTTATTTTTCTTTTTACACATTCACAGGATTAGCTTTCGGCCATTATTTGGCTAAAAAAAAATACAGCTTGTTGTCGAGTTATCGATGGCAGGGCTTCATCTTTTTTAGTCTGTCGATGGGCTTAATACTGTTGTCCTCTCGGCTATTTATCGTTCTAACCCTACTATTTTTATTGCGTTTGGCAGTTCTCAATTATGCGCAAATTGTCTCCAGAAAACTCCGACTGGGTGGGCTTGCAATGGTAGGTCTATTTATGGCGGGGGTGTTGTTCTTTAGTCAAATAAGAGATCGTTTTGACCAATTGTTGGATTCAAATTTTGAGGTCTTACAGCAAGATCAATTCGAATATGATACCGCTTTTAATGGTCTGACGATCCGATTGCTTTTTTGGCGATTTGCTGGCGAAATTGTGGCTGAGCAAAAGGCCTATCTCTTTGGAACGGGGATAGGTGACGTCCAAGATGCGATGAATGAAACCATCATCAAACACAATGTTTATCATGGAAATCCTCAACTCGGAGACCATGGGTTCCTGGGGTATAACTTTCATAACCAGTTTGTGGAAACCTGGGTGCAACTGGGCTTTATTGGGGTCATACTTTGGTTACTACTTTTAAGACAAGGGATCAGCCTAAAGGTATTTGATTGGTCCCATCCCTATTTGTACTTGATGTTGGCGATCCTTGCCTTTTCCATGATCGAAAGTTTATTGGAAAGGCAGCATGGAATCGTTTTTTTCGCTCTTTTTGTTTCAATTTTTCAAACCACCTTGAAGTATGAGGTTCCTCAAAAACCCTTTACATGATTACCCAAATCCATCTATTAAACGAACGCGCTCTGACCTCCGATCCCCTTATGCATCTACTAACTCCCGAACCTTACTTATCCCCATTGCTACTGACCAACTCCCATTAAGATACCGAATCATTAAACGAGCCTTTGACATCATAGTATCCAGTCTAATACTTATTCTTATCTTGTCATGGCTGTTACCTTTATTGGCAATAGTGAATGGATTGATGGGGAATTTTCCGGCCTTTTTTATCCAAAATAGAGTGGGCTTAGAGGGTCGACTTTTTAAATGTTATAAGTTGCGAACTATGCCCCGGGATCGGCCCCGTGTCATGACTAAATGGTCCGAAACTTTGCGACGACATAAGCTGGATGAATTACCTCAGTTTGTGAATGTATTAAAAGGGGAGATGAGTATCGTTGGTCCACGACCGCATATGTTGAGTGACCATGAGGTGTTTAGCCAAGCTATTGGGCGGCAGTATTTTGATCGACACCGAGTATTGCCAGGTATTACAGGATTGGCGCAGGTAGAAGGCTTCGAAGGACCTGTGCAATCAATGGATGATTTGAATGGTCGTATTCGCTGTGACCTGATCTATATTAATCGTTGGTCTCTTTGGTTGGATATAAAAATCATCTATCAGACTTTGTTACTAATGCTTAAGGGCCTAATGAAGAATGCCAAATGAATAAACTCAAAAATGAAGTTGTCAAAACACTCCTCTATTTTGATATTTTTTCATTCCCGTTGAAAACAGAGGAAATCTATCAATTTTGTCAATGCCAGACTAGTCTAGCTGCTATCAATGAAGCCCTTGCTGCATTGTTGGCCGAAGGCCAAATCCATTATCAATCGCCCTATTATGCGGTGCGAGAAGGGAAGAAATTGGCGCTACTTCGCGACAAGAAATTTGAACTATCGACCGAAATGATGAAAAGGGCTCGTCGAAATGCCGCTTTCATTAGCCAGTTCCCATTCGTCAGGGGCGTGGCGATCTCGGGCTCCTTATCCAAATATTCAGCAGATGAATCCGCCGATATTGATTTTTTCATTATCACCGCCGCTAATCGCTTGTGGGTATGCCGATCCTTCCTGCATTTTTTCAAAAAACTCACTTTTCTGGTAGGGAGGCAGCATGATTTCTGTATGAATTATTTCCTGGATCGTGAGGAGTTGGTTTTGAAGGATAAGAATTTATATACGGCATTTGAAAGCATCTCTATCATTCCTGTTTTCGGACATAAAACCCACTTGGCTTTTTACCAGCAGAATGATTGGGCGAAACGCTTTTTTCCCAATTGTAATCCAATCGATAAATTAGATCCTCTCATTTCCCAACATCATTCTCTAGTAACTGTCTCTTATACACATCTGACGCTGCCGACGAAGAGGATAGTGTA
>CAJXUM010001473.1 GCA_913060855.1 uncultured Lewinella sp.
GAGATCAGCCTCGGTCTCGTGGGCTCGGAGATGTGTATAAGAGACAGTACCGGAAGGTAGCGCAAATCAAGTGGGAGCAATAGAACTCAAGGCTGCTTGGATGGAAGTTTTGGATCCCAAAAATAAAAAATGGGACCGATACAAATTATCTAAAGCCACTTTAGTTGATCCGTTAACCCAGGAACCCAGGGCTGCGACGGTTGCCTTAATTGGGCTGCATATTCTGCATAAGACAGAAAGTCAACCCACCTGGTTTTGGGCTACTTTTGAGCATGTAGATAATGTTCCTGGAGACAATGAGCAAGCCGTAGCTTATAATTTGTATAATTCCAGCTGTGAACAACAACAGGTGAAAGTTCCTGCCAATTGTGCTCCAAACAAAGGGACTAATGAACAAACGTATACGATAGGTTGTACACCTAATCAATCTCCACCTTACTATTTATGCGCTGGAGCAGCACCTGTACCCATTCAAGTGACCAGGAGAATTCCGATTGATGAGGATGCCAGGGCGGTGAATAAGCAACTGCAAGCCTATATTGCCAAGAACTTTCCCGGTTCTGTTTGGGCCAATTACCAGGTCGTCAATATGATTTGGTCGACTACGCCCCAAAATGAGCAAAGTAATCGTACGCCACAAGGCCTCAAATCCATGCAGCCGCATATTCCGATGGCAAATTCGTCAATGGAAACTTATGCGCAGAAATTGACTTGCTTCAATTGTCATCAGTTTGCTTCGATCGCCAATACATTAAATAGTAGTAACGGAGCGTATGCTTCTGACTTCAGTTTTGTCTTAGGTTTTGCTAATTATAAAGGCAAGTAAACATTTTGGACGTGTTGCTACAAGTAGATAGATGCAGTTTCGACTGCTAAGGTCACGCTGATAGCAGCACGTTCAAAAAATATTAATAATACTTTGAGGATAAAACGACACGATAAGGGACTTATATCTCTCAGATCTCCATTTCTTCTTCACTCACTACCTTTCCATTCAGGCATCGAATAATCCGTGCGGGGAAGTTTTCTAGAATTCGATAATCATGGGTGGCAAATAGAACAGCCGTATTGTTCTGTTGGGCTAGGCGGCGTAGTAGCAATAAAATATCATCTGCTGTTTCGGGATCTAGATTACCAGTAGGTTCATCAGCGAGGATGATGTCGGGCTTATTCAGAAGGGCACGAGCGATGACGACGCGTTGCTGCTCTCCGCCAGATAACTCATGCGGGAAACTTCGTGCTTTATCTTTCAAGTCCACCTGCTCTAGTACAGCCGCGATCCGATCTTTGATATCTTGCTTTGACTTCCATCCAGTAGCTTGCAGGACAAAACGTAGATTTTCTTCTATACTGCGATCAGTCAGCAAATTGAAATCTTGGAAAACAATACCCAGCTGGCGTCTTAATAAGGGAATCGTTTTTCGATTGAGCGATAGCAGCTTATGACCAGCGACGATGCCTGCTCCTTCCTTTAGCGGCAATGCTGCATACAAGGTTTTGAGTAAACTAGATTTACCGCTCCCAGTTTTACCTATTAAATAAGTAAATTCTCCTTTTGATATTTTCAGGTTAACCTCTTTTAATACCTGGTTTTTACCCTGATAAATATTTACATCCTTGAGGTGTACAATTAGATTAGTCATAATGCTGGGCAAACTTAAGGTTTTAGTCAGGATAAAACAATAATTTAGCGGCTACTTATGAGTCATACGGGTTCCTTTGGTGTTATAAAGTAGAGGTATATGAATTAGCGCTACACTTATGACAACATTTTGACGGTAGAACTCGCCGAAGCCATTAACTTTGCAAAAATTTTAGCTCCATGAAAAAAATCCACATAGTCGGTATTGTAATGGTAGTAACAGCCATCGTTCTTCTGACGACAGCTATTAAAGACACGACAACCTATGCTACTTTTGAAGATGCCCTTAACTCAGGTACAAGGGTAAAGATTGCTGGGCAACTATCTATAGATAAAGAAATGGTCTACCAACCGGAGATCAATCCCGACCTCTTCACCTTTTTTATCAAGGATAGAAATGGAGAGGAAAAGAAAGTAGTTTTGCAGGCTGCCAGACCCCAGGACTTTGAACTGTCTGAACAGATCGTTGTAACCGGAGAGATGCGGGGAGATGAGTTTTGGGCTTCTGACATGTTACTGAAATGTCCTTCCAAGTACAAGGATGAAGAAATTTATATACGTTCGGAAAAGGAAAGCTAAGCAATGGAGAGTATACAATACATTGGAGAACACTTATGGCCAGGTAGAATTGGGCATGCAGCAATTTTACTGAGTTTTGTGGCTGGGATTCTAGCCACCGTTGCCTATTTCTTTAGTACGCAACGAGAAGGTAGGCCAGATGAGA
>CAJXUM010001474.1 GCA_913060855.1 uncultured Lewinella sp.
TATCCTCTTCGTCGGCAGCGTCAGATGTGTATAAGAGACAGGCTACTATTAACTGACTCCCAATTTCAATCTTTTGTTGTATTGGAAAGGAAATATATCCTGATTTATATTCTGTCGCCAGTCACATTCATTAATAGGGGTTGAAAAAATAGTGCCCTTGATAATGCTTTACCATGTAGCTATTTGCTCTATCAAAATGTATTCAGGAAGGTTTGAAGAACTACCTACTGCGGGCTATGTTCTCCACTCATGAGCAATAACCCAGCGATTTCCAGTTCTCTTAGTTCTTCTTTTCCTTTATCCGATGACGGTCATCTCATTTATTACGATTTCTTCCACGGCTCCGTCCGTCGCTACCTTAAAAGCGGCCAAATGTGCAGTACCCATATGCTTCTGCCATAATTCACGGCTTGCCCAATTTTCGTAGAAAAGAAACAAGTTTGGGTTTTCATTATCCTGATGCAGGTCATAATTGATACACCCCTCTTCCGCTCTCGTCAACTCGATGAGTTTCAATAACTCGGCTTGTGCCAACCCTCTTTTCTCAGCTTTGACCAAAATTCTAGCTATGACCGTTAATTGTTGCTTAGACATCTATTTCTTTTGTATGATTGAATGAATATTTCTGTGCTTGTTTAGCGTAGGAAGTGGGCATTATTGTCAGTAGTCTCAGAATAGGCCCCGTCTCCAAGCTGATGATAATACTTTTGTGTAGAAGCAACAAATCTTCGGTTATATTTTAATAATCGTTTTTGTCGCTTCGATAAGCCGATCCATTTTTGCCTGCTTATTTACGTCGGTGTGTGCCTGTCCAAAAGCCCCCTGGTCATTATCAAAATACTGTCCAGTAACGCCTGTATAAACCGTAGAAACAGCTAATTTGTACAAAATATCTGCTCCTCTGTCTGCCGAAGCCCAATGATATCCATAAGCCTCCTTTACCATATTGGTATTCAATAAAGAACCAGGATTAACAGCAATAACACTGATGTCTGTTAAAGTTTTGGCCAGATGAAAACTCCACATCGTCAAGGCCAATTTACTTTGGGCATAGGCCTCCTGTGTCGTCAATTGAGACTTGCCAATTAATGCCTGCGGGGATACCGACGCTTGCGCAGCGGAACTCAAGTTGAGTATACGAGTTTCAGTCCCCTTGCTTAATAATGGGAGTAGCATATGGGTCAGTAAATAAGGAGCAAGGTAATTGACCACAAAGCGAATGTCTAAGCCCTTCTTGTTATGGGAGATAGCACTTTTGAAGACACCCGCATTATTAATCAACACATCCACCTTGGGCACGGCATTAATCAGCTGTTGCCCCATTTGTTTAACAGCTTCCAAATCCGAAAAATCTGCCACAAATCCCTTTACAGTTGGATTGTCCGACAATTCTTTTACCTCGGCAATGACCGTTGCTAATTTCATTGCGTTTCTTCCATGAAGATAGATTTCATGTCCTTCTTTCGCCAGTTTGATAGCCGCTAATTTTCCGATGCCATCAGTACTTCCTGTGATTACTATCGTTTTGATCATATGACTAAGTGATGCTTTTAATTGGAATGAAAATGAGGCAATACCTTTTCAGATAGTTCTACTAAAGTCTTTTCTATATCTCGGGTATTGAATCGTAGGTTTAACAGAATATGGTTTACACCCATGTTTTCCAAATGATGCAAATACTCCACCAAGTAGTTAGCGCCAATCCTGAACCCTAAATGAATCGGTTGTGGAAGAGCGTCATCATGCTCCTGCAAATCAACGTACAAAGGTTGCAAAAACGGCTTATCATAGTCCTGTGTTTTTGCCAGTAGGGTCCGCCATTCTGCGATCGTGTTTTGTTGCTGCTCTAAAGCTCTTGGATAGCTCATCCAACCATCACCATGATCAGCATTCCACAAGAGCGATTGTCGACTATATCCAGTTATTATCATTGGAATTTTGTGGGTGGTGGGTTTCGGGAGGGCATCTAGGCCGCCTTTCAATACCCCGTAATGTCTGCTTTTGAAGCTTGGAAAACTTTCTGGCGCTTTACGAATGTAGTTAAAAGCTTCTCTGAATAATTCTCCTCGTTTTACATAGTCTATCCCCATAGCAGGATATTCATCAAATCGATCACCAGATGCCACACCTAAAATCAATCGTCCGCCCGATAATTGGTCAATCGTCGCTGCTGACTTGGCCACGTGGATCGGATGATGCAATGGGAGTGCAATGCTCCCTATACCGAGTGCAATTTCTGTGGTATGAGCCGCCAAATACCCCAAATAGGTAAAAGGATCAAAGGTCTGCCCCGCATCCCCAAATGAAGGTACATTAAAAGGTACATCTCTTATCCACAAGGCCTGTCTCTTATACACATCTGACG
>CAJXUM010001475.1 GCA_913060855.1 uncultured Lewinella sp.
ATCCTCTTCGTCGGCAGCGTCAGATGTGTATAAGAGACAGACATGATGGTTAGTCAGCAATAGGGTCGGAGACACTTTGAATCCCGTAGCACTACCGATTTCTCTAAAGTTTTGATCTCTAATGATGATTTTGCCAACAGCTTTGGCAGCCTTGCTGGCTCGAGTCAGGAAATTTACATCTACAAGATCATTTAAGCCTAGGATTCTTTCTTTAGCTGCAGAAGAAAAAGTCGATTCGATCTCCTCTAGTCTTGCTCCGCGCATCTCAATTCTTTGCTCAGATACCAATTCATCTGGTCTTTTCCCTTTTACTTGTTTTTTGAGGGCTTTAATGTCTTTTGCCGAATAGGTGGCTTGAGTGGATTCAACTACTTCCTGAATGTGCTTGCATTTCATGATCTCTAGGTTTTGGAGGTGAATTAGAATAATGATAGCAAGTACGCCTAGTTGAGCCAAGTTCGGAATAAGGGCAGGGTAGGAGGCTCCAAATGGCTGGTAGCAGGTGAAGATTATAAGGTAAGTGGCGTAAGGATAATCAGCGGATCATTGGTGCAAACATACGAGGTAAAGGCCTAAAGTGATCCATGGATCACTTTAGGCCTGAATTAGTACTACTGCTATCTTATAGGTTAGAAGTTAGACTATCGTTTTATCGCAGGGGTCGGTCGGAACATCAAGAAAAGACCAATCAAAATAAAGGGAATACTTAATAACTGACCTGTACTTAAGGCACCAGCAACAGCATCCTCAAACCCACCTTGGCTACGCTTGAATTGCTCCATATAGAGTCGGAAACCAAAAATCAAAACGAAAAATAGACCGAGCATATAGCCCAACTTATCTTTCTTATTGGTAAACCAGTACACGTAATATAGAATGAAGAAAGATATAATGTAGGAAACAGATTCGTACAATTGAACAGGGTGCACCGGGGTGCCAGCTACCGATGGGTTTCTAAGGAAATTGAAAGCCCAAGTCACATCGCTAGGTTTGCCTACGATTTCGGAATTCATGAGGTTTCCAAGCCGGATTAAGCAACCTGCCAATGCGGTAGGAACAACCACTTTATCCAAAATCCATAGGACGGACTTTTTCGATATATTGCGAGAAAAAATGTACAAGGCGATAATGATACCGATGGCTCCACCGTGACTAGCCAAGCCTCCTCGCCACACCTGAGGAATCTCAATGAGGTGTTTGGAGTAATACCCCCATTCGTAAAAGAAGACATGGCCTAGGCGCGCACCCAATACAGCGCCTACAATCATATAAATGAAAATCTTATCTAGCCATTCTTCTGGGGCTTTCTCAGCCTTGAACATACTCGTTACAATCATTAAACCCAGCAGAAATCCACTAGCAAACAATAAGCCATACCAACGGAGGGTAATAGGACCAATACTTACAATCTCGGGAGAAGCATTCCAGTCGATAACTAATAATAGATCTTGCATGGATTTGATGTTGTGCTTTAACAGCAAGAAGAATAAAAAACCTCCCACTGCTTGGTATATTGCAAAGGTGCAAAAAAATGAAGTTGTTTTAAAACCGCTTCAATGACTTCTTTGACAATTAGTACTTGCTCTTGTGCATTTATTACAGCTGAGCACAAAAAAAATGCCCCAATGCTACACTTGTGAGAGTAGCATTGGGACTTCGACAAAGCTTTAGATTGCCGCCTATTTTATTTCAAAGACTTCAACACTTCTTCGATAGCTCGATCCAATTGAGGGTCTTGGCCATCTATTCGATGCTTAAAAGTGTTTTTGACATAGATATCTGGTTCAACGCCTGTTTTCTCCAGGTTTTTACCATCCAGCGTATAACATCCCCAAGAAGGAAGACGATAGAAGGAACCATCCACGAGGCCTTTGCCAGAGGTAAAGATGATCCATCGATAAGTGGGGGCTCCAATGACTTGTCCTAGGCCTAAGCTTTTGAAGCCTGCCGTTGTCATTTCAGCATCACTTAGACTTTGTTCGTTGATGAGTAAAATAATGGGCTTGGCTGCGACGCCAAAGTTGGATTGGGGGCTGAGTTTACCTTCCCGATACTTCCACCTTAAGTAAGGCTTTTGGGAGAGAAACTGAAGCACATTATCATGTACATTACCGCCCGTATTATAGCGCAAATCCAGAATCAATGCGTCTTTTTGGTACCAATCGCTGACCATCTCCTCCATAAAGTGTTGTAGCTGGCCACCACCCATGTTTTTCATATGTACATAGGCCACGCGATTGTTGGTTTTCTTGTCGACTTTTTCTTGGCAGTCGTCCATCCATTCGTCATACAAAAGGTTACGCTGTGCGCCCGATGAGATAGGGTGTATCCCTGTCTCTTATACACATCTCCGAGCCCACGA
>CAJXUM010001476.1 GCA_913060855.1 uncultured Lewinella sp.
CTCTTCGTCGGCAGCGTCAGATGTGTATAAGAGACAGCCATCGGTGTATTTATGGTCACCTTTGGCGGGGCGGCCTGGTTCGCCTGGTTGTATGTAGAATGGCGCAACAACTTGTGGTTACCCATTAGTCTTCATGTTTTTATGAATCTGTATTGGAGCTTGTTCGAGATAGAATCGAATGCCTTAGGTGGGGTTTGGGCGAATGTATTTCGAGGGCTCACTATTGCAATATCCATTATCTATACGCTTCGTAGGAAGAAACCTAGGATAGTAGATAGGGGGAATTTGATAGTGAATAATAGGTAATTATCAATGAACAATTATCAATGAATAATGGGTAATAATAATCCGAAGATTAAAAATTACCCATTATTCATTATACACAATCCCCTATTGAGACTCAATAATCTTAAAGGTTGTTCGGCGATTATTTTGGTGTTCGTCCTCAGTACAACGAGCGCAGATACACGCCACCTCTGGAATGTTTTCTCCGTATCCCTTTGGTGTTAATCTTTCTGGGCTCAATCCATTGTTTATCAAGTAGTCAACGGCAGATTGGGCTCTTTTTTGTGAAAGCGTTTCGTTGTATCGGTCGCCACCTCGACAATCGGTATGAGAGGAAAGTTGGATATATAATTCTGGATTTAATTTCAGGGTTTCGGTGAGGGCATTGAGCGTGGGTTTGGCATCATCCCGGATCTCCCATCGATCGAAATCATAATAGATATTTTCTAACCGTATTTCTTTATCCAAGAAGATTCTATCCAATACAACTTCTACTTCAAAACGCTGTATAGGATTTTCCGGATTTTTTCCGATTCCTTTTGTAGTGAAGTTGGCCTTATTATTCAAGTAATTCTCTTGCTTAGCTAGGAAGTCATAATCCGTATCTTCTGTCAATTCTAGCGTGAAAAGCCCATCTTCGCCAACGGTCGCTTTTTGCTTCTTTTTACCAATCAGAATATCAACCGTTGCACCATTTAGTGGTTTTCGGCCTAGTACGCGGCTGTTGGGATCGGTTGGGTCTTCATATATTTTCTCCAGCACATAGCCATCCAAAATCATCTTATAGACAATCTCTTTTTTCTCTTTTTCAGGCACTGGGGGAGGAGGAGGCAAAGGTCTTTTTTCGAAGCGATAGATATCATCATTGCCAATACCTGCTTCACGGGTAGAAGTGAAATAACCTAGTTGTAATAGGTCACCCGTTTTCTTGGCTTTTTCATCAATAATCAATCCAAAATCATCTCCACCGGAATTGATAGGTGGGCGTAAATTTTGGATAGGTGACCATCGATCATTTTTCATTTTATGCGACTTGAAAATATCTAGGCCGCCCATGCCAGGATGATAATCTGAGGCAAAGTACAGGGTGTCTTTATCGATATGGGGAAATTTCTCATTACCTGCCGAATTGATAGTTCTACCCAATAAGTTGGGCACATCCCAACTCTCTCCTTTACGCTCACTCACATAAATATCATAGCCGCCCCAACCATCCGGGTGATTACTGGAGAAGTACAGTTTCTTACCATCTGCTGATAGACTCGGGTGGCCATAATTAACCCCTGTTTCCACGAAATTAAGGACTCTGGGTACCGTCCAGCTGTTGCCATTGCTTTCACTAAACATGATCTTACAATAGGCATCTTCTTTTCTAGCACCAAAGCAGCGTGTGAAATAAATCTCCTGGAAATCGGCACTAAAAGCTACTGTTCCTTCATTATCGTCCGAATTGAGCACAGCATCAAATTGATTGACCGTATTCGATTGCAGGTCGACAACGAATAAATCGGAAAATTGATTACCCGTCCAGTTGTAGGTATCCTTCCCCGTCGTCCCTTTTCGATCGGAGGTGATAATGAGTTGTTTATCCTTGTATAATATCGGAGAATAATCGGCATAGCCCGAGTTGAAATCGGTCAGATCAGCGGAATAAGCTCGCCTTTTTTCATTTTGCCAGCCTTCTGCAATTTCACAAGCTCTAATTTCACGGCGGTATTCATAAGGACTACCAATTTCTATTCCGAGGTCTTTAAATGCTTGTCTGGCCTCCTTGTATCGTTCTGCTTTTTTTAAAGCGTAGGCGTATTCCTTAAGCGCATCATAACCTGCATTGTTATCATAAGCGGTTTGGTACCAGGCGATTGATTTATCACTTTGATTGAGTTCGCGATAAGAATTGGCGATCATCAAAGCAATTTTACCTTTTTCAATTCTGGTTTTTGCTTTTTTATACTCCTTTTCCAACATCCGGGTAGCAATAGAATATTGCTTCACTTCATAGGCAGTAGCGCCATCCCGTACTTTTTGGGTATAACTACTGTCTCTTATACACATCTGACGCTGCCGACGAAGAGG
>CAJXUM010001477.1 GCA_913060855.1 uncultured Lewinella sp.
GAGATCAGCCTCGGTCTCGTGGGCTCGGAGATGTGTATAAGAGACAGTTCTATAGTCTTCGTTTTAAAACTAAAAAGATCATCTGATCCACTATCAAAGACGAGGCTTTCCTCTCCAAATGGCTTTAGCTTAATGGTAATATAGGGTAAGCCCGTTTTCCGATCTAGCTTCAAAGGAATAGCGTCAGCCGGATCAAGATTCAAGCGATTAGCGCGGTCGGTCAACATTACTTTTTGCTGGGCCACATCCAGCTGCATGACAAGTCCTTTCAGGAAATCACGCCCAATAATCCCATCAAACCCCAGGCAAGGGTAGGGAAAAGTCGAATAGTCAGATACCGTTCCGCTATAGTTTTTGAAACGTAGATCGCCTATTTCTACCAGTGGTATTTTCACATAAGGGATCGTCTTTGACAAGTTATTGACACCAAACACCTTTGCCTCGCCCGTTTGTTTAAACTGAAATTTATCCTGTATCGCTTTCGATATAGACAAAGAGCCGCCTGTATCTAGGATAAACCGAAAAGTTTCCCCTTTGATTTGGACCGGAATAAGGATTTTATCACGGATCATGGTAAAGGAAACCTCCGTCAGGAAGTCTTTATTTTCAAGAATTTCTTGTTGATTAGATTTTTGAGAAAAGCCCCCATGCCCATAGAGTGTTCCTATGAGGATGAGCCATACACATTTGAATAAGTAACGAGCAGTCAACATGGATATACAGTTAGTTGTCAAATATTAGCACTACGCTATATTGACGAATACTATTGCGTTTATTGGACAGGCAAAGTATTATTCGCCTCCTTTCGGCCCGTAAAATATGACCCAGGTTTTGAAATCACTAGTAAAATTGATGAACCGATGTTCTTGGCCCGCAGGTACAAACAAAACATCATGTGGACCAAAGGTATAAGTCTCCTCTTCCCTGACAAAAGTTCCAGAACCGCTAATCACTACATACAATTCATCCTTTTCGTGGGGCGACTGCTTGTCGACACCATCTGGAATGTACAATTCGACTTCAAGACTACCACTAGTGAGGAGCGTGATAAACTCAGCTGGCGCTTTTGCCTGTAAGGCTTGTTCTGCTTG
Organism: uncultured Lewinella sp.; assembly: GCA_913060855.1. GTDB lineage: Bacteria > Bacteroidota > Bacteroidia > Chitinophagales > Saprospiraceae > DT-111. The sequence continues at coordinate 1,092 of CAJXUM010001477.1, forward strand.
AATAGGTGTAAGGTGATAAGGTATAGAAAGTGTCGAATTGACGGCATCCTGCTTGATTTGCCGGAGGTGATGTTCCAGGTGATCTACATAACTGGTGAGTAACCATTCGAATGAAAATGCGGTACCATCTACACTGATGGGGGCTGCTAAGCTGGCTTCATCCTGGTGAGCCATAATGTGCTCCACTTGCCGATTGAGACTTGACCAGAGATCCAATAGGTCTTGTATATCTTTTTCCTGGTAGCGATTCGTCTTAACCAAGGCGTCCTGCTCATATTTTTGAACGATATAAGGCGTAGACATGAACTGTATTTCATTGAACCGCCTGAGGTTATTCATAGCTGAATCGATAAGGTGGCCTAAGATTTCTTTTTTCGACCATCGATCGGGGGCCGTTTTGTGGCTGAGTTCCGAATTAGAAAAGAGAGGAATAATTCGCTGCATTTCTTTTATGCCAGCGTTCAATCGGGCTATTTGATCTTTCATGTGACTACTTTTAGTTTTGCACTACTCAATCCTCCACCGTCGAAAAAGGTTCCATTTACTCCGCCAAAAGTGCACTAACTATTCCGAAGAGTTCATCAGACACTTCCTCTTGCGAACGATTACCATCTATCGAAACGATTTTTTCTTCCTCTTTCAATAAATCAAATGCTCGTTGGTAAGTGGTGTATACTTTAGAGATATTATCCAAAGTTTCGTAAATCTCAATATCGGCTCGATTGGCATGCACTCGGTCAAATCCGACTTGTGGCGGAATATCTATAAAAATATTAAGATCGGGACGTAACAATTCTGCACTTAAGGCATTGGATTGAATGACCCATTCCAGCGGCATGTGAGCACCATGATAAGCGTAAGAAGAAAAATAATAGCGATCGGTGATAACCGTAAAACCTTCTTCTAGTTTCTTTAAAACACCATTGATTGGGTTTTGGAGATGATCCAGGCGATCTGCGACAAAAAGTGCCGCTATGGTTTTGTCATCCCCTATAATACGTTGAGAAAACATTTGTCGTATGATCGATCCAATAGGTCCGTTTGTGGGTTCAAAAGTCGGATAGACCTTATGTCCTGCCGCTTTGAGTCGATTGGCTAACACCGCCACTTGGGTGCTTTTTCCAGACCCATCGATACCTTCTAAGGCAATAAATTTTCCACTTCTATTTTGCATGAATATAATTTGAAGAGCCTAAAGGTAAGCATACTAAAGTGGAATAGGAACTGTCTCTTATACACATCTCCGAGCCCACGAGACCGAGGCTGATCT
>CAJXUM010001478.1 GCA_913060855.1 uncultured Lewinella sp.
AGATCAGCCTCGGTCTCGTGGGCTCGGAGATGTGTATAAGAGACAGCCATTATTCATCGTTTAATAGTCCTTATTGTCCTTTAACCACACTTTCCACCTTCTTCTCTATCAATACGATTTTCATCGCATCCAATTTTGCTACCCCCTTATAAAATGCTCTAATCTCATCGTATTCAGCAGCGGGGAATTCACCTTCCTCCAATTTCAACTCCCGAGTCAGTACCAATTGCCCGCCTCGTTTTTCAACTTTCATTTCATAATATCCCGGTTGTGCTTCGATTCGTTGAGATGCTACAGGTATAGATTCTATCTCATATCCTGCTGGTATATCCAGGATGACTTCATCTCGATTCCAAATGGCTTCATCTCGATGGATATTATTCTTGCGTTCTTCCACAGCCGGAGGAATATCCCCCCAACTATTCACCAAATTGAGTGGTACAAAGAGTCGTTTTCCTGCCTTTGCCGAATAGCGAGATACTGATAGTTCGTAAGATACTTTTGCTTCTGGTTCTTCTTTACTTGGTAGAATCGCAAAAGACTTTGTAGAAAAAGAGGGAAAATCACTAATCCTTGTCAACCACTTTTCTTTTTCCTCTTGTGAGTATCGATCCTTCACATACCGATATACCTCATGAGGAGCTCCTGAGGTGTAGATATCTACGGCTATTTCCGCACTACCATCAGGTTTCAATAGTATCACTGCTTTATGATTCTCCTGGTTCTCCGCTGCTTTTAAAACCGGTGTCTTGACTAATTTACCACCTTCTGGTGTAACGAGCATAACATTTCGGTTAGTATTGCTGGAGCCTATGTAGTTGGGTGGATAGTTGTCAGAGGTACATTCTAACCAGTAATCTTCGGATGGTACATGTAACACCATATGGTTGAAACTGGGGGTGGTAAAATCTTCCTCTACCTCGTAATTCAAGTCCCCAGACCTTATCAAAACAGGATAGGATTCTATCCCCACTTCTTTCAGCATGGCCATCATAAAATTGCTTAAGGCTTTACAATCCCCATACTTTTTGGTAGATACATATTCTGCACTAAAGGGTTGCCAACCTCCAACACCAAGCTGTACACTCACATATCGCATGTTTTCTTGCATGTAGGTGTAAAGTCTGTCAATTTTTTCTTTATCACTCTCAGCACTGGCTACTATCTTATTGACTTCAGCTTTCATATCTGCTGGCAATTCATCCTGGCCCTCCAATAACTGATTCATGAATTCACCAAATTGCTGCCAACTCTTCATACTTCCAGCATAGTTGTCAACTTTAAATGCATCTGGAGATAGATATAAAGCGGGCAGTACATCAGAAGATTTCGGACCATATGGTTCTTTCTCTATTGCCGCCAAGTTGGATGCATTCCATGAATAAATATCTCGACCATTTCGCTCTCCAAGGGTAGGTTCAACTTCAAAATTGAGTGCCTTATAAGAGAATTTCTGTTTTTTAGGTAGTTCAATTACAAACGATGATTTTTCTACTGATTGTCCAAAGGATTGAATCGACCAATCCTGGTAGGTGATAAAAAGCATTCCCTTGAGATTCATCTCATACTCAAATTCTATGGTATAAGGATAAGAGGAGTGTTTAATTTCTAAATATTTAAAGCGATCATCCTGATAGACGGAAAAATCAGCTATCAAACTACGGTCCTGAATTTCTGCGGGTTTGATTTTTCTAACCTTCGTCCCCAGGGCATCATATAGGGTTGCACTAATTTGTGTAACCTTACTATTCTTATCATAAGGTATATAAAAAGCATTTGCGTGCGCTTTCTTATTTAAGATAGTCACGACCTGCCTAAAATAGAAGCTTCCCTCACTTGTTGATTTAACTTTGAATACATTGACCTCATTTCGAATCACGGAATTAGCATTCTCACTCAGCGCTTTGTCTATCTTCATTGCTGGATAAAAAAGTTGCGCTTGACTAGTATTGATTCCTAAGCCAAAACACCAGAACAGGGTTATACCAATAAATTTCTTCATGTTTATTATTTGCTTGTTTTCTTCAATACAATTTGCGCTGACCGTTTGTCAATCATTTTATCAAAAAGAAGCTTTAATTCCTGGTATTTATCGGACGGAATAGCGACTTCGTTGATAGTAGTAGCGAGCATGATTTGGATTTTGTTATCAGATTGGGAAGCCCGATAGCGAAAACTAGCCATCGATTCGCTCAATTCATAATCCAAATCAGCAGGTAATTCCTCTACCTCGTATCCTTCTGGTATAACAACGCTGGCCATATAACGCTCTTCAAAAGGATAGGAAAAATCAATTGGATATTCTCTTTGTTGAAGCTTGAAAGGGTTCTCTGAAAAATTAGAATAGAATCTGTCTCTT
>CAJXUM010001479.1 GCA_913060855.1 uncultured Lewinella sp.
AGATCAGCCTCGGTCTCGTGGGCTCGGAGATGTGTATAAGAGACAGATTCAATATAACCTACCAGAGCGTAATGAAAACTTCAATCCAAGTATTCATGCGATCAAATTAATTTTTGGTTTTCCCTTAATGGTTAACTTGATAGATAGCGAAATAGATGAGGAAGGGGTGTATAGACCGCGAGCGATTGTGATCGAACCAGATTACCTGATGGATGTTTCTGCCATTGCTGCTTGTTTTCAGGACAATACCTCCAATCCATGGGGTTTTTTACTCAAAAAATACCTCCCCTTCACGCCATCCCCACCTTTGATGATAGGGAATATGGCCAATTTTTTCTTAGACGAGCTCATGCATCAGCCTGATCTTACGTTTAAAGAGTTGGCTCCGAAAGCTTTTTTTATCAATCCTTTAGGCTTCTCCCTGTTTGATAATGCAACGATACGATCCATTATGCAGAAGGGGCAACGCCATTTCGTTTCACTGAAAGGAATGGTCAAGCAAGGCTTTCAACAGCAGCGCATTAGCCCGGCGCATTGCCTCTTGGAACCCTCTTTTTATTCGGAGACTTACGGACTACAAGGACGACTCGACATTCTATACCGTTCGCCGGAGGAGGATAAAGAGACCGCGATTATCGAGTTGAAAAGCGGAAAGCCTTTCAAGCCTAATATCCATGGGATTAGCCAAAGCCATTATATACAAACCTTATTGTATGATTTATTGATTCGATCCTCTTTCGGGCACCAAATCAATTCTGCCAATTATATCCTTTATTCTGGCCAAGAGCATGATCAACTGAGGTTTGCACCGCCAGTCAAGGCGCAACAATATGAGGCTATCCAATTGAGAAATCAATTGGTAGGCATTGAACGGCTACTAGGTAACTTGGGGATTGGGGAAATGGATTTACTAGAGCAAGGTCGGCGTCTTTTTGGGAAATTGAAAAAAACACAATTCCCACAATGGAGAGGATTCTTACAACGAGACTTGGTCCAATTTGAGGATACTTATCAGCAATTGACACCGCTGGAGAAAAAATACTTCATAGCCTTTTCTGGCTTTATTGCTCGGGAGCAACGTTTGGCCAAAATGGGAGCTGGTTCGATAGATCGTTCCAATGGATTAGCCGGTTTATGGCTTGATTCTAACCAGCAAAAAGAAGAAAATTTCGCCATTATTAGGGGCCTTCGAATCCTTGAGAATCTTTCTCAAGCAGCGGAACCCTTTCTGGTGTTTGAAAAAACAAGCGCGACTAGCCCTGTGGCTAATTTTAGGAAAGGAGATATTGCTGTCTTATACGCCGCTATCGACGGAGATGCGCCATCTGTTCTGTCTAATCAAATCTTTAAGTGTACGCTGATTGAGATCGACAATCAAAAGGTGAAAGTTCGATTGCGCTCACGTCAATTCAATAATCGAGATTTTTCAGCCTATACCTCCTGGAATCTTGAGCACGATATGATGGATGCTGGATTTACTAGCATGTATCGAGGTTTATTTGGCTTTGCAGCCGCAGATAAATCCTATAGAACCCTGATTTTGGGCCAACGTGCACCCGAAACGCCCACTTATTCCCCTTTGGCATTAAGTGGAGAAATGACAACAGAGCAGCAAAGTATTCTATCTAAAATAATTCAAGCCCAAGAATATTTCCTGCTTTGGGGGCCTCCGGGGACAGGAAAAACAAGTATCGTATTGAAGCATCTAGTCGCACATTTGATGAAGGAAACGGACGAGCAATTGCTGCTGTTAGCCTTTACCAATCGGGCAGTGGATGAAATTTGTGATGCGCTGAACCAAGTCAGTGATACGATTAGAGATGACTATTTCCGTATCGGCTCATCCTATGCGACAGCCACTCGTCATCAACCACAGCTTTTACAAGAAAAAATGAAGGTCGCCAGTTCAAGGAAGGCCCTGCAGGAAATATTAGCCAGACATCGAATCGTAGTGGGCACAGTAGCGGCAGTGGTAGGAAAAGGAGAATTACTAAAGCTCAAATCTTTTGATCGACTTATTATTGATGAAGCTTCTCAAATCTTAGAACCTTTGTTGATTGGCTTACTGTCACATTTCAAACGATTTGTCCTCATCGGGGATCATAAGCAATTACCCGCAGTCGTCACGCAATCCCCCGAGGATTCTGGAATTGAAGACGAAGAATTGCAAGAACTAGGCTTAAGCAACTTGAGGAATTCCTTGTTTGAGCGTTTATTCAAAAAATGCCAGGATAATAAATGGCATTGGGCTTTTGATAAATTGAGTCACCAAGGAAGGATGCACCAGGAAATCATGGCCTTCCCGAGCTGTCTCTTATACACATCTGACGCTGCCGACGAAGAGGATAGTGTAGATC
>CAJXUM010001480.1 GCA_913060855.1 uncultured Lewinella sp.
AATGATACGGCGACCACCGAGATCTACACTATCCTCTACGTCGGCAGCGTCAGATGTGTATAAGAGACAGCTAGACACCTGTGAGCCCGGCTTGGATGGCAAAGGCTATACCCAACTGACCCCATTTCCAATCCGTACGATGACAGATAATCGCTATAGCTATCTGGACGAAACCGTAGAACCAGGTAAGAGCTATTGTTATCGGGTATTAGCAGTCTTCGCCCAAACAACCGCCGGTGGCCTATATTCCTACAATCCGGTAGAAAGCTTACCATCCGAAGAAGCCTGTCTGCAAGCTAATCGCGATGTACCTTTGATTACAAATGTCGATGTGGAAACAACATCCAGCACGGATGGAACGATTAAGGTCTGTTGGTCCAAGCCTGATGCTGCGGATCTCGACACCTTAACCAACCCTGGGCCCTATGTATATGAGGTATTACGAGCCGATGGGCAGACCAACCAAGAGACTAACTTCCAAACGATTGGCATACAATTTACTAGTGCTTCTTTTGCGCTAGCCAATGATACTTGCTTTACAGATGTAGGTTTGAACACCAATGATCAAGCTTATAGTTATCGAATCAATTTTTATGTAGAAGAAGATCGTTTTGCAGGAGTGACACAAGGAGCCTCTTCTATCTTCCTCGGCATTGCGCCCACCAATCAGGCGAATCAACTTAGCTGGTCAGCACTTGTCCCCTGGGACAATTACCAATATGTTATTTATCGTCAAAATACAGCAGGGACTTTCGATTCTATCGCTACGGTAGCCGATCTAAGCTATCGAGATGAGGGTTTAGAAAATGGCCTATCTTATTGCTATAAAATCAAGGGAGTGGGCACCTATGGGATAGACGACATCGTAGATCCGATTATAAACTTTTCGCAGGAAGTCTGCGCCATTCCAGTGGATAATGAACCGCCCTGCGCGCCTATATTAAGTGTCTCCAATGTCTGTGACAGTGGTTTCGATTGTAAAAATGAAGCTGAATTAGTCAACACCCTGCAATGGGAAAGCCCGGCTACCCTATGCCCAGCAGAGGGCGCTGATGTACAGACCTACGATTTGTATTATGCCATTAACGAGGAAAGTGAATTTAGCCTCATTGCGTCCATTGATGATCCTTCCGTTATTAATTTCGAGCACAAAACTGAAAAAGGATTGGCAGGCTGCTACAAGATGGTTGCTCGAGATACCTTAGGCAATGCGAGTCCCTTTAGTAATACCGTTTGCGTAGACAACTGTCCTTTCTATCAATTGCCCAATACATTTACACCCAATGGAGATGGCCAGAATGATGTATTTACCCCCTTCCCCTATTGCTTTATTACCAGCGTACAATTCAAGGCCTTTAATCGATGGGGACAACTTGTATATGAGACTACAGATCCTGCTATCAATTGGAACGGAAATAATCTAGCCAATCAGCCTTTGGCTAGTGGAACCTATTATTATACTTGTTCTGTATTTGAAAATCGGTTTTCCAGTGTAGAACAAGCACCACTAATCCTTAGTGGTTTTATCGAATTAGTGCGTGGGGAATAAGATTTTGAACAACTTCATTGTCTGCTAGAAACAATTTGCAGCTATTCTGCGTTGTGAAAAGGTACATGCCATGAGAAACGTTAGCGTTTTTCCGGAAGTTTATTTAATTTGTCGGAAAGCTTAGCGTAAGCCATAATTGGGTTAGGGTGGAAAATCATCTTTCTACTGTATTAGTCTAAAGATAAGTGTCGTTACCTACCAACAAAGTAGTTAGTACACCTCCATTCAATACCGCTCAGCATTCGACAAAAGAACAAGGGAATGATGCCAAAAGATAATTTACTACGTCTCCTGCTACCTACCATGTTGCTATTATTGATCGGGATCACTCCGGTCTGGGCAACGCACAATAGGGCCGGGGAAATCACAGTCGAACAAATCGGGGATTGTACCGAAAGTTTGACGATCAGAGCCACTATTGTTACCTATACAAAGGCGAGTAGTCGACCTGCAGATAGGGACACGTTGACGATTTGTTGGGGAGATGGCCGATGCGAGCGGGTAGCCAGAGCTAATGGTCCGGGTAGTCCACCACAAGGTATCATTCTTGAAAATGATACCAAATTCAATATTTACACGGCTTTTCATACCTACCTATCCCGTGGATCCTATGTACTTTCGATGACGGATCCTAACCGGAATGCGGGTATTTTGAATGTAAATGCGCCCAATTCTGACCAAGTCAAATTTCATATTGAGACCCGATATACCTTCCCCAATCCTCAATTTCAAGGTTGTAATAATACCCCTGTCTTACTCCTGTCTCTTATACACATCTCCGAGCCCACGAGACCGAGGCTGATCTC
>CAJXUM010001481.1 GCA_913060855.1 uncultured Lewinella sp.
GTTATATCGAGGAATTTACTGAAAGGACAGCTCTATGTACCAGTTACGGCTCCAAATACCCAGCCGGTCTAGCTGTTAATGAAAACAAAAATTACGGCGAACACTCATCCAAAATATATGGTTTTTCGTTAGTAAAGGTGAAAGACGTGTTAGAGGCAAGTCCCTTTACATTCAAGACACTAAAAACGGGATAGCAGCAAACTAAGCTAAGTTGCTACTACCAGGCTATTTCTTTCGTAAGTAGCGCCGTTTTTAATGTTTTTCGCATCTTTATACCATATATGAATACAGCCATTAGAATTGCAACGATTTGGGGCATTCCCATTCGCCTACATTGGACTTTTGTCTTAGTAATGGGATGGCTGGTTTATTTGGGTATACCCGATTGGCAGTATTTCCGTGGCGAACGAGCCTTTTGGATGTTTCTATCTGTCTTCGTGGTATTCTTTTGTATCCTTTTACATGAATTGGGACACGCCTTTATGGCCAAGCGGTATGGGGTACAGACCTTACAGATTATGTTATCGCCGATTGGTGGCCAGGCTGTCTTAGAGCGGATGCCCAAACAACCACGGAAGGAGCTATTAGTAGCCTTAGCCGGCCCTATTGTCAATCTCTGCTTAGCCATCATAGCGACTCCTTTATTGTACCTAATTCCGACAGATAAACTAGCACGTCTTCCGCAATTCTTCGCTAATCCATATGGCAATACCTTCCTTCGCCTCGATTATGATGAACGATTCATCATTGGCTTTATCGTGCTCAACTTTCTGGTGGCCGTATTCAATTTACTACCCGCTTTTCCATTGGATGGTGGACGAATATTGAGGGCGCTGCTGAGTTTGCGAATGAATAAGTTAGGAGCTACTCGCATTGCAACATTTTTGGGACAAGGTTTTGCAGGCGTAATAGTGATCTTTAGTTTATCCAATTACAATTGGTTAATGGCGGTGATTGGTTTGTTTATTTTTATCAGTGCGAGTATGGAATACCGCTATGTGAAACTGGATAGTAAACTGAACTCTTTTAGTGTAAGGGATATTCTTCGGGCTCGGTTTACGAAAATATACCTAATAGATTCTTTGGCAGAAATAATTAAGAATTGGAAGGAGGGGTCGGAGAAAAATTTTTTGGTTTTCGATCATGAACAGCGATTGACCGGAGTCCTTACCTCGCCGGTCCTCATGGAGCATAAAGATTTCCCTACCACTAGCTCGGTGGAAGAACTTACCTCATTGGATTACGAAGGAGTTGAAGCTACAGATAGCTTGATGACTATCATTCGCATGATGCAGGAAAAAGATTACGAAATTCTACCTGTATATGAAAATCAAGAATTGGTGGGTGTGGTAGATTGGAATGACGTGGAACACTTTATTAGAATCCAGAAAGAGAAATTGCGGTAGGACTATTCAACTTATTCGCCATTAATTAGATCTTGCCTATTCTCGCTAGAGAAAATTCAGATAGCGAAGGGGGAAATAAAATCAGCCTTTCAGAATGTTATTCTAAAAGGCTGATTATTGGGTGGGCGCTCTTCCGCAAACCCTCAGTATGTTGTCCCTGATTGGGAACGCTACTATTTTAAGATCATTAATTGATCCCTAATTTTGCCTTCAGTGCTGGCATCAAGTCTTCGCTATCTTGGGCAAATAGTACCGCATTGAAACTACTCGTATCGAAAATCATTCCGTAGCCATTCGCTTTCGCGTATTCTTCCACTGCTTTTTGTGCTTTTTCAACGATGGGTTGTAGCAACTCCTGTCTTTTAGCTGTTAGTTTCTGCTGTACTTCCTGCTCATACTTTAGAATTCCATCTCTTTCTTGCCCCAGTGCTGTCTCGCGCTCCTGCTGTGTCTTCGGTGTTACACCTCCTCCTTGGATGTCCTGGCGAAATTTCTCTACTTTTCCTTGAAAAGCCTTTGCCATCTCTTCTCCTTTGGACACTAGTTGTTTTTGAAAAGCTTCCAGTTCAGAGTCTGCTGCTTTTGTATCTGTCATTTGAGCCACTAAGCCATTAAAGTTGACATGGCCATACTTAGTTTGTGCCATGACACTTGTAAATCCGATACTTAATAATGTCAAAGTGAAAAATATCCTCTTCATAGTGAATTTTGATTTTCTAGATGATTTAATCCGTTCAGCTACTTATGTGCTTGGTTTTCAAGGACGAGCCGATCAAATTTTCAAATGCCCCGCAAAGGTAGTCTTCCCATCGGAACTATTCTACATTTGGACGCCAAAATTTGGCCTGCGTCACTTGGCTGACGAGAAGGCAAACAAATTTCAAACAAAAAACATACGAATCTGTCTCTTATACACATCTCCGAGCCCACGAGACCGAGGCTGATCTC
>CAJXUM010001482.1 GCA_913060855.1 uncultured Lewinella sp.
ACACTATCCTCTTCGTCGGCAGCGTCAGATGTGTATAAGAGACAGTTTAGTACCGTCTAAAGGCTATATACACTAAAATGGTAACTTTTTGTTGATATACTTGCAAATAAAAAACAAAAAATTTATATTTGCGTATATTTAAAACGAAAAGTTGAATAACGAGAAAATTTCCACTCCATGGCAAATGATAAAGAAGCTAAATTAAAAGCCCTCCAACTTACGGTTGACCGTCTTGAAAAAACATACGGAAAGGGTACTATTATGCGCCTAGGCGACAAGCAAGTGGTTCAAGTAGAAACTATTCCTACAGGATCACTTAGTTTAGATCTCGCGCTAGGTATTAATGGCCTTCCCAAAGGCCGGATTGTAGAAATATATGGCCCTGAATCATCAGGTAAAACCACATTGGCTATTCATGCCATTGCGGAATGCCAAAAACAGGGAGGTATTGCTGCCTTTGTTGATGCAGAACATGCTTTTGATCGTTTTTATGCGGAGGCTTTAGGAGTGGATACTGAAAACTTATTGATTTCTCAACCTGATAATGGAGAACAAGCACTGGAAATTGCTGAAAACTTGATCCGATCGGGAGCTATAGATATATTAGTAGTGGATTCAGTGGCAGCATTGGTGCCCAGAAGTGAGATTGAAGGAGAGATGGGGGATTCTAAGATGGGACTTCAGGCTCGTTTGATGTCTCAAGCCATGAGAAAATTAACTGCTTCTATTGGTAAAACAGGCGCATGCTGTATTTTCATCAATCAGCTTAGAGAAAAAATTGGTGTGATGTTCGGTAATCCTGAAACGACTACAGGAGGTAACGCACTAAAGTTCTACGCTTCTGTACGTTTGGATATTCGTAAGACAGGAGCTGCTATTAAGGATAAAGAAGGGAATGTTGTGGGTAATCACGTGAAGGTGAAAGTGCAAAAGAATAAATTGGCTCCACCGTTCCGTATTGCAGAATTTGACATTGTTTATGGAGAAGGTATTTCCAAAACAGGTGAGATTGTTGATTTAGGTGTAGATCATGATATTATCGCTAAAAGCGGTGCATGGTACGCCTACAATGATGCCAAGATTGCACAGGGTAGAGAAGCTGCAAAATTATTCTTGATGGATAATCCTGAAGTAGCATTGGAAATTGAAAGAAAAATTAAAGCTAGAATAAGAGGAGAAGATGAGCCTGAACCTGAGAAGAATGGTAAAGCGAGCAAAGCTCAGGAAAAGGAGCTGGCTTCTAAATAAAGCATAAACTAATTTTTAGCCTCAATGGATGAGGTATAAAAGTTAATAGTGAAAAGCCTGTCAAACTTATATTTGACAGGCTTTTCTCATCTATGAAATCTCTATCATTAATTACTCTTCTTCATTTGTTTTTTCACTCTCGCTAAATTCTCTGCAAACAAGGCAGCATTAGCGTCATTATTAGCCTTTGCCAATTCTACTGCCTTAGCAAAACTCTTCGCGGCTTTTTCAATTTTACCATTAGCTACCAATACCTCCCCGTAGCTATCATATACATTGGCGGACTCGGGGAATAAGATGGTGTTTCCTTTCAATAATGCCTCTGCAGCATGAGTATTTTCAATCTCTTGCATAAAGTAATAGCCCAACATATTGATATCGGCTTCCCCCAAAAGATCCATCGTATGGCACTTTTTCAGGCTTGCTAGAACACCATCACTGGGAGAGCCCGCTTTACTAGCCTGTAGTTCTCCAAACAAGCCCATCAATAATTGAGTGGATTTCTTTTCATTTTCTTCACGATATACTGTAGCTGCCTCTTTGGCTAGGCTAATGGCTTTCTCTAGAGCTTCTTCGGCACTCGTTTTTATTTCTGGTACGACACCTACTCCTTCCCAGTTGGTCCCTGTTATTGGATTGATTGCTGCTCCGGTCGGGATGAAAACAGTGAGATCCGCATTGACCCTGAAGCCACCACCAGGGTTGGCTCCTCCTCCCGTCGTTTCTCCAATAAGCGTTGCCCGTTTCTGGGTTTGCATATTGTAAGAAAACTCTTCTGCTCCTGAGAAAGTACGAGAGCTAGTCAAAACAAACAAAGGAACATTGGGTAATTTCTTTCCTCCTATTTCATCTAGTGTCCAGAATTCATCTGTCCGATCTCCCTGCCGCCAGTAAAGACTGTTCAAGTGGACGCGTTCACCAAAGAAATAACTGCATAGGTATTGTACCATCGCGGGACTCCCACCACCATTTTTCCGTAGATCAATGATGATGGCATCGGAACCAGAAATGATCGCCATACTTCGATCTGCCATCGGGGCTCCAGACTGGACATCTGCTGTCTCTTATACACATCTCCGAGCCCACGAGACCGAGGCTGATCTCG
>CAJXUM010001483.1 GCA_913060855.1 uncultured Lewinella sp.
CTCTTCGTCGGCAGCGTCAGATGTGTATAAGAGACAGTTTCTAGATAGTGCTGCTTCTAGTCAGAAGCCGGAAGCAGTCGTTGGTGCGATGGATCATTACTATCATCATCTTCACGCTAATGTGCATAGAGGAGTCTATCAGCTAAGTCAAGAAGCGACAGACGCTTTTGAGAAGGCACGTCACCTGGTGACTCGCTTTATCAATGCGCCTAGTGATAAGGAAGTCTTATTTGTCCGTGGAACAACGGAGGGGATCAACTTGGTGGCTTCTTCTTTTGGACGAAAGTTCTTCAAGGAAGGAGACGAGGTGATCATCAGTGCCATGGAGCATCATTCTAATATTGTGCCTTGGCAGTTGATCTGTGAGCAAACTGGCGCCAAATTGAAAGTGATTCCCGTATCAGAGGAAGGTGAACTCGATATGGAGGCCTATGCCAATATGTTGAGTGAGAAAACCAAGTTGGTAGCTGTCGTTCACGTATCCAATACCTTGGGCACCATCAATCCGGTGGAGCAAATCATTGAATTGGCACATGCCCAAGATGTACCGGTGCTATTAGACGGGGCGCAAGCTATTCCGCACTTAAAGATTGATGTACAGGCATTGGATGTAGATTTCTATACTTTTTCTGGCCACAAGATGTTCGGCCCTACGGGGATTGGCATTTTATACGGCAAAGAGAAATGGCTGAATGCGATGCCACCTTATCAGGGTGGGGGAGAGATGATTGAAACGGTATCCTTTGAAAAGACTACTTTCAATGAGTTGCCGCACAAATTCGAAGCCGGTACGCCAGATATAGCGGGAGCTGTTGGCTTGGGTGCTGCGGTGGAGTATATGGAGTCCCTAGGACATGAGGCCATTAGCCAACATGAGCACGAGCTCCTGGTATATGGGATAGAAGAGTTGAAAAAGATCGAAGGTATCCGCCTAATAGGTACGGCCAAGAACAAAGCCAGTGTGATTTCCTTCCTGTTGGATGGCACACACCCCTATGATGTAGGTACGATCTTGGATCAAATGGGCATTGCTGTTCGAACCGGACACCATTGCACACAACCTTTAATGGATCGATTGGGTATTCCTGGTACCGTTAGAGCTTCCTTTGCTGTTTATAATACAAAAGAAGATATTGACCGATTAGTGGAGGGCGTAAAACGAGCCGCCAAAATGTTAAAATAGCTTATGACAATTGACGAAATCCAAGAAGAGATTATTGAAGAATTTTCCTTCTTTGGCGATTGGATGGATAAGTATGAATACATCATTGACCTGGGAAAAAGTTTACCCCAAATCGATGAACAGTATAAGGATGACGATCATATCATCAAGGGGTGCCAGAGCCGAGTATGGTTGCACGCCACTCCTGAAGAAGGTAAGATCAACTTTACAGCGGATAGCGATGCCATTATAACCAAAGGATTAATTGCATTGTTGGTTCGGGTATTATCTGGACAAGACGCGGGTGAAATTGCGACTTCGGATTTACATTTCATCGATAAAATTGGACTAAAAGAACACCTTTCTCCTAACCGTTCCAATGGCTTAGTGAGTATGGTGAAGCAGATGAAATTATATGGTTTGGCCGTGAAGACGAAGAATGAGCATTAGTCGTCCCAATAAAATGGACAAAAATGATAGATATTAAAAAAATAGAAGAGCAGATTGTTGAACAATTGCAAACGATATATGATCCCGAAATTCCGGTTGACATATACGCATTGGGATTGATTTACGAGCATACAGTTAAGGAAGATGGGAGTGTTTTTGTAAGAATGACCCTGACTTCCCCGGCCTGTCCAGTAGCTGAGTCATTACCAATGGAAGTGCAGGAAAAGATATATGCCGTCGAAGGCGTGACCGATGTGGATTTGCGCCTGGTATGGGATCCACCTTGGAGCAAGGATAGAATGTCAGAAGAAGCGAAATTTGCCTTGGATATGTTCTAAATAAATAGCTATGAAAATTTCAGCTCAAGACGAATATGGGTTAAGGATATTGTTGCGTATTGCCCGTGCGGATCTAGAAAAAGGCTTAAGTATTCCTCAATTGAGTGAGCTTGAGGGGCTTTCTGCGGCTTATGTAGGTAAATTGACCCGCGTTTTGCGCTTAGCAGGTATTATCGAAAGCACACGCGGTCAAAAGGGAGGATACATCCTTTCCAAAGCTGCTACCGAGATTAAGATTAACGATGTACTGACAGCCCTAGGTGGCCGCCTTTTTGATGAAGAATTTTGCGGTGGCTTCTCCGGCAAAAATAATTTCTGTACCAATTCCGTCGATTGCTCTGTTCGCTCCCTTTGGAAGCTGTCTCTTATACACATCTGACGCTGCCGACGAAGAGGATAG
>CAJXUM010001484.1 GCA_913060855.1 uncultured Lewinella sp.
CGAGATCAGCCTCGGTCTCGTGGGCTCGGAGATGTGTATAAGAGACAGGGCCAGAGAATCGATGTGGCAGCAGCACATCCTGAGGTAATGGAGCAATTAATGCAGGAATATGAGGTTTGGTGGGACAAAGTGAGTGAAAGAGCGGGTGATTATTGCTACTTCTTGATTGGCGAAAAATTGGGAGAACAACAATGTCTGACCCAACATGATTTATTGACTGGAGATAAAGGGGTGGCTTGGAACCAAGGACATATCCGCCAGGGTAGAGCTGCTGTTGGGCACTGGCCTATCGAGATAAAGACGGCAGGTAAGTACCGCTTTGATCTTCGGAGATGGCCTTTAGAGTCTGGCTTAAAACTGTTGGAATCTGCCCCTTTAGGAGACAAAATCCCGCAAGGGGTGGCTTACAAAGAGGGGGTATCACTTGCTCTTGCGGCAGCGAGTATTGAAGTGGGGGAGAAGCAGGCGGAACTAATGTTGGAACCCGGGGCGGAAGCAGCAGGTTTTACATTGGAACTCGAACCTGGACAGTATAAGCTATTTGCCAATTTTAAGAATGACCAAGATAGTTACAGTAGTGCCTATTATGTGTATACAGAACGACTAGAGTAAGTAGTTATTTGTGCTACTGGGTTCTACTAATAAACAGGAAAGCCGACTAGGTATTACACTTAGTCGGCTTTCGCATTCGTATCTCTCAAGAGAGAGGATCTGTATTATCTTCGGCTTCTTCTGCTACTACTACGCTCATTTACGGGGCGATCTTGGTTAACCCGCAATGGGCGTCCCTTATAATCACCGCCATCTAGTGCTGATATGACTTGTTCAGCAGAATCCTGATGAACATCGAAGAAGGTATATTTTTCACTCATATCAATTCGGCCTACAAAGTCACCAGAAATATTACAAGATCGGCAAACGTAGCCTAGAAAGTCTCCTTTCTGTTGCATGTCCACTGTGCCTAAATTGATAAATAATCTAGCGAATTCACTATTGCCGCCACGTCGTCGATCTCTTCCTCCTCTATCACCTCTATCACGTCGATCTCGCCCTCTACCTTCTCTTGCATGAGAACTTGGGGGCATTGGCGCTGGCCTATATTCTTGTGTATATCGTGGATTCTTTTGCGCAAAATTAGCTGCAATCTGGTAGATTAATTCCTCTTTGCTGAATTCCTCTAGCGCTTGCTGAATAGGAGCTAATACTTTTTCTAGTACCTTTTTTTCAGGAGCATCAAGAATTTCCTGAATATGTGCTACTAGTTTTCTTTGCAACAAAACCTCTACTGAAGGCGGTTCAATCTGCTTAAAGCGGATTCCTAAACGACGCTCCAGTTGTGGGATCATGCTTTTTTCACGATGATGAGCTAAGATCAAGGATATTCCTTTCTTCCCTGCTCTACCTGTTCGACCACTTCTGTGCGTATAGAAGTTGAGGTCTTCCGGAATATTGAAATGATAAACATGTGTAACATCGTTGACATCAATACCTCGGGCAGCTACATCTGTAGCTACTAGTAGGCTCACTTTCTTTCTCCTGAAGAGATCCATGACCCGGTCACGTTGCGACTGGTTCAAGTCACCATGAATGGCATCCGCTGGATAACCATCTTTGTCTAGCATTTTAGCTAGCTTTTCGGTATCCCTTCGTGTTCGACAAAAAATGATACCGTAGATCTCATCCTCTGTGTCCAGGAAGTTTTTCAGAACATCGTATTTCTCTGTAGCCCGAATAATCGCATATTGATGCTCAATATTCTTATTGGCGGTATTCAAACTTCCAATAACTAGTTCTTCCGGCTTGTACATGTAGTTCTTAGAAATGCGCTTTACATCACGAGACATCGTAGCTGAAAACAGCCATGTTGTCCTTTCCTTAGGTGCATTTTCAAGAATTTCATCGATTTCTGCCCGAAATCCCATATTGAGCATTTCATCTGCCTCATCTAGTACGAGATAGCTGATCTTACTAATATCTGCCGCTTTTCGTTCTAGTAAATCCCGAAGGCGGCCTGGAGTAGCCACAAGAATGTGTACTCCTTTTCTCAACTGTCTAATTTGGCGACCAATATCGGTACCGCCATAAACAGCCAGGATTTTGGTTTTCTTCCGGTATTTGGCAAAACTTTCTAACTGTGTAGAAATTTGTACGCATAGCTCCCTAGTCGGGGCTAATATTAAACCTTGGGGGTAAGGCAATTCGGAATCTACAAGTTCCATTAATGGTAGACCGAATGCAGCCGTTTTTCCCGTACCTGTTTGTGCCAACCCGATAAAGTCAGTCTCACTGTTAAGTAACTGTCTCTTATACACATCTCCGAGCCCACGAGACCGAGGCTGATCTCGT
>CAJXUM010001485.1 GCA_913060855.1 uncultured Lewinella sp.
AGATCAGCCTCGGTCTCGTGGGCTCGGAGATGTGTATAAGAGACAGTCGTTACACTCACAAAAATAGCGAGACCGGGGAAAACAGTTAGCCACCAAGCCTTGGCATAGGAACGAGCTTCCCGAAGTAAGCTTCCCCAAGTCACTTGTTCTTCTGGCACACCGATATTAAGGAAAGAAAGAACGGCTTCTAGTAGAATAGCCCCGGCCATTCCAAAAGACAGCGCAATCAAAACAGGACCTAAAGCATTGGGTAGGGCGTGGCGAAAAATAATTTCCCATTGCCTAAAGCCCAAAGCTCGGGCTGCTTCAATATATTCCATTTTGCGAATGCGTAGCAATTCAGCGCGTACAAATCGAGCAACACCTGTCCAGGCCAATAGACCTATCAGTAGCATCACGAATAAGATACTTTCTTCCTGAATCGCCGCGACAAAAGCCAAAATTAATAAGAGCCCCGGAATAGCATTGACCATCTCTATGAGTCGCATGACCATGAGATCAATCGGAACGGTGACTTGTTTACCCAAGGAAGGAGTTTTTTCGAGCCATTTAGCCAGTAGATTCGCCATGACCAGCAAAAATATCACTAAGAGTAAGGTTTGCAATAGCGCGCTGATTTGATGCCCATCACTAATGGCATAGGACCGGCTACCAAATCCCCAAAACACACCCAAGCATAAAAAGAATATATTCAATAGGATACGAATACGTGACAAGCGCAAACCATCATCCCCAAAATAGCCCGCCAGCGCGCCTAGGAAAATGCCAATTAATAAGGCAATTGACATCGCGACAATACCCACCATTAGGGCTGTTCTGGTGCCGGCGATCATACCAGCAGCGACATCCCGTCCCAAATCATCGGTTCCTAACAAATGACGAAATCGCCAGCTTTCCACATCTTGCTCTGAAAAGGGACCTACGTAGGTATTATTATAGTCTAATCTTTCACTAGCATAGGGAATCGGTGGCCACCAAGCAAACTCATAGGTTTGTTCAATCCAAGGCGTGGTCAAGAATTTAGCCTCCCATTTGGACCAACCCGCCTTCACCGCATACTCTTGCACAATCGGGAAATAGGTCTTCCCATCCACTTTGCAATAGAATGGCTTATCATTAGCTATGAAATCGCCAGAAATGGCAATAAAGATCATCACCAGAAATATCCGCCAAGACCATAAAGCTGCTTTATTTTTACGAAAACGCTCCCAGGCAAATGACCAGTAGGTACGTTTGCTTAATTGCTGTTCTGCGATTTCTGCTTGCTTTTTTCGTCCAAAAATCATGTATATTTCTTTGGCTTCATTAGCGATATTTGACCCGAGGATCAGCGAAAGCGTATAAAATATCGGCGATTAATACACCTATCAAAGTAACAATAGCGCCCAACATCATAATACTAAAAACGACCGGCCAATCCTTTTGTCCAATTGATTCTATCGTCAACCATCCCATGCCATAAATATTGAAGATCCACTCAATCACCACCGAACCCGTCAGAATTCGTGGGAAAATATTGGCAATCAAAGTGATGATCGGGAAGAGTGCATTACGAAACGCATGTTTCCAAATCACCTTCCGAGGGCTCAATCCCTTGGCTTGGGCCGTGCGGATATACAGCTGTTGAAAAACCTCTATCATGCTACCGCGCATTTGGCGACTAATAAAGGCTAAACTGGCATAGGTCAAACAAAATACCGGTAAAATCAAATGATAGGATACTTCCCAAAAGCGCGACCAAAAGGGAGCATCATCGGGCAAATTTCCCGTACCAAATGCAGGGAACCAGTTCATCCCATATTCCGAATTCGTAAAAAAGATAATCAATAGCGTAGCTACCCAAAAATTGGGCAAAGAATAGAAGAAAAATAATATTGCTGAGCTCCATCTATCAAATCGTTTCCCCTTATTCACCGCGGCATATACCCCAACCGGGATAGCGATCGTATAGGCAAAAAATATCGCGATTATATTGAGTAGCATCGTCCATTGCAAAGCTTCCCATATCTTTTTACTCACTGGACGCCTATCTTGCAGGGAAACCCCAAAATCGCCTTTCAAGAAATGACTAAACCAGTAGTGATACTGATTGTGCGCCCCATACCATTTGAAATCTGGCTGATATAACTTCGAAGGCGTCGCATTCTCCTTTATAGCCGCATAATTTGACTTTAGATCGTCAAAATCTGGCCCAATAAATGCACCGAGGTCCGGCGCATTTTGCACTTGTAAACCGATGGAATCCAGGCTTCTTCTTATTGCGTCCTCTTTGTATTGAAAAGGTAGAAAACGCAGATCTGCTTTAATGCTCGTCAAGGCATAGGCCGCCACAGAATCGGGAACTTC
>CAJXUM010001486.1 GCA_913060855.1 uncultured Lewinella sp.
ATCCTCTTCGTGGCAGCGTCAGATGTGTATAAGAGACAGCTCTAATTATGTCTTCTCAATTCCTCAATGCTTTTTTTGGGTACGTAAGTTGATCCTGTACTTCGCCTATTGTCTACGGTATCTCTTGTCCTACATATTTGATATGTCGTCTAATATATAGGCCTGGGGTAGGTCAGATAATTCCTATAATTAACAAAATAAAAATGTGACTTAGGGGCTATATGTACTAGCCTGTTTGACTTATATTGAGTGCAAGAATTATAAACTCTTTTCCATTTTCCTAAACCATAAACATGAAAAAGCTAGTCTTTTCCATTTTTCTCATTATTTGTACCTTTTCGATTTTGAACGCGCAAGAAAAGGTAACCATTCTGACGGTTAACGGTTACGTGCATTATTTCAGTGGTGCCAACAATATAGGGAAGCGCCTATTACCAGGAGATATCTTGAGCCCTCGTGGAATTATTCGCTGTGAGTCAGATGCTTTGGCCGTGCTTTTATTTAAGGGAAAAAAACAAAAAATAGAAGCAGATAAGGAACTTGATTTGACGCAACTAGCGGCAGAAAAAGCCACTGGGAACAGAATGGGATACTTTGGTCGATTTTTAAGCTTCATTGGTTCTTCCGTTAATAATACAGAAGACAATAGCAAGTTGGAAAAATACCATCAGCGATACATGGCCAATGCTAAAGGAGGGATTCGCGGTTGGGGGCAAGGTAGTGCGGATATTATGACCTATAAGTATCTTTCTGAATCAGTAGGCGGCGAAGGGATGCTTTTTGAGTGGGCAGCCAACGAAAATTATCATGGCTATACTTTTGAAATTAGGGAAGAAGAAAATAATACCCTTTTTTTCAAGGCTTTCCCGCGAGCAAACGCTATTAATTTGCATTTGGAACAGCTGAATTTCCTCCCAGGGGCTTTATATTCCTGGCGAGTAAAGGCTTTGGATACTGCTGGCCAAGAGGTCAGTACGGCCAAGATTTTGTTTTCTTATGAGCCAGATGCCTTAGCTGATTTTTTGGCCAGTAAAGAACTGGCGCGTGCGATGGAAAAGGTAGAGGAAGGGGAAAAAGATTTGCTGTTGGTATATGAACTGGAAGAGAAACGCTTTTTTTATGCGGCTTATTCCAAGTATCAGGATATGATAAAGCAGTCGCCAGAAAATGATTTGTATAAACGCCTGTTTGCGGCTTTCCTCATTCGAAGTGAAAATTTGACCGCGGCTAAGGAGGTACTGGCTATAAAATAGAAACTGCTAAGGCGTGGAAAATATTGAATCAAAAAGCTTCGGAACAATAGACTATGTCAAGAAGAAACTTTCTTTTAGTATTGATCTTATGGGCTGGATTCGGGCATCAAGCCCAGGGCCAGGCTAACATCTTTTTTTATGGGAAAAGTGTAGGCGCAAAGTACCTTCCGAAGGAAGTGGGCGGCTACAAATATGAGGTGGCCAAGACCGTCTATGATCAATTGATTCAGACCCAGGCTAACCTCAGTCAGCAAGCTCCTGATTTTATCATGAATGATGGGACTGGATTAATTGCTTGGATGGATCCTTATAAGCTGGAGATTGGTATCGAGGAGAAGGCGTACGATGTATGCGCCTCTTTTGGGCCAGACTCTTTAAATGCCTTAGCCACTTTATTAGCCCATGAAATCATTCATCATTATGAAAAACACGATTGGGTGCGTCAATTTGCCCAGCAAAATGATACGCTGCAAACTAGCGATTCGCTAAGACTTGGCACCGATCAGTTGGCGCAAGAAACACAAGCGGATCACCTTGGCGGATTATTGGCCTTTACCGCAGGATATGATACGGGTGAGATGAGTGCCTTGTTTTTGCAACGGGCCTATGAAGCTTATGGCTATAATGAGAAATTAGCGGGTTATCCGCCGCTCAGCGAACGGATCGCGATGGCTCAAAATACAAATGAACAACTGCGTAGGCTGCAAGGCGTGTGGCAAACGGCTAACTTGTTGAGTGTCATTGAAGAATATGAATTAGCAAAGACCTTCTACCAGTTTATTTTGCGAGATTATAAGAGCTATGAAGTGTTTAATAATGCAGGCGTGAACGCGGCGCACGCAGCGCTGCAGCTATTTGAACCCGAAGAATGGCCCTATGCTATGCCCTTCGAAATGGATGGCGAATCGCGATTGGACCAACTCAAAATTCGTTTGCCCGAAGAAAAGTCTCGCCAACGCAAGCGTCTATTAGCAGAGGCTGCCCGTCACTTTCAAAGTGCGGGTCAGATTAGCAAAGGATATGTTCCTGCTTTTATCAACCAGGCCCTGTCTCTTATACACATCTCCGAGCCCACGAGACCGAGGCTGATCTC
>CAJXUM010001487.1 GCA_913060855.1 uncultured Lewinella sp.
GCAGCGTCAGATGTGTATAAGAGACAGCTTAAAATCCTTAGAATATTAAACTGCTGCGGGGAGATTCCATAAGGCTTGATGAATTCAGCGAATCCATTCCTAACCCAACTGCCAGTAAATACAATATTGGCAAGCATCCGATGCTTTTCATTGGCAAACTTGGTTTTCATTTCTTCCTCTATCTTTGCCATTTTCTATCTATTTTCACAAACATACTGAATTTTATTTACCATGGTAAATAATTTCTTACTTATTTATTCCCGCCTTTATGCTTAATCTTAAATTAGTCGTTTATTATGTCCTGTTTATCTTTCTGGTGCCCATGTCTTGCACACAGACTTACAGTCCGCTAGATCTCAATTTCACCAAAGATTACACCGTTCGGAATTTTTATAATTCACAGGTAATACTCAATGAACTGGATTTATTCGAAGATGTACTGGATGAGTCCAAGTATCCTCTGATGCACCTTACGGCTCCGGGCTGTACCTTCACTCAAAATGAGGAAACCCTCACCCTTTCCAACAACACAGGAAGTGATCAAGAGAGTTATATTAACCTAGGTAAGGTGCATAATTACGCCGCCATCGATCTAAGTATTCAGGAACAATCCCACAAGTCCCACACAGCTATTGCTCTGCTAACTTTATTCAAGGATAAGGATAACCAAATAGTGCTCCAGCAGCGGGATGTTGATGCATCAAATAAATCGATTAGCCTCGAGGTAACCCAAAACGGGTCAAAAGTACTATCCGAAACATTATCAGCAGACGGCATTGCTGCGCCCCATACCCTACGCGTGCATTTGATCTGGACATTTCTGAATGTATTAACAGTTAAGGACGGTGTCTGGAAACATATTGGAAGCGTTGACCTTGCGCCTTATTTTGATTTGAGAGACAAGGCTCTGCTAGAAAAATTCACCCTGTATGTGGGAGCCAGCCTTGGTGACGGCGAAAGCATCTCTATTGATAAATTTGAACATTATCTCACCAGTGGCACCGCACAGGCCGATCCCAAAGTCGTTCACTACGAAGACGGTTCACCTATTATCGAAGGAAATAAGATTTGGGTAGCCATGACCACACGCGGCTATGGTATCCAGCTATATCAGCAAATTTTCAGCTATGATTTGGTCACAAAGGAATGGAATGTCACCGGGACCTTGGTATTTGACAAGGGAGACGGTATCCTGAGGCAGTGGGCAGCTGGAGATGTGTTTTACAATAGAATGGATTCAACTTGGTGTGTCTTCACCAATTCACACAGAGAGGATAGTGTTATTGTCTTTTCCGGTTCGGTCACCGATGATGTCCGATTCGGTTTTCATGAAATACCCGTCGAGCAAGCAGTTTATCCTGATCCGGGCAGAGAGGAAGACCCCTCTGTGATATATGATGCGAAGGTGGACAAGTGGCGCATGGCCATGTGTAACTTTAATGAGGGCTTTGAAACCATATTGTATGAGGCTGATGAATGGGACGGCAGTTGGAAGGAGATAGCTAAAAGCCCCGCTACCTCAAGCACCGGAATTCTCATTCAGCAGATAGGTGGGCAAAAGTATGTGTTTCAGGGGCGCGGCGACACGCCCTGTCCTTTGGAGGTGCTCAGTTACCCTGACATGAAAATACTCGGTGAGTTAAATCTTTCTGAACATCCTAAGGGACAGAATATATGGCCAGTGATTATACCCATTACCAGAGATACTGGCACCCATTATTACCTACTCACCTTTGACAGAGATGCATGGACCGGCCGCCGAACCTACGGCAATATACACTGGTACTATGCAGAGGAATTTGCTCAGGGATTTCAGGAATATGAAGTGACTCAGGAATGAAGCACATATAAGTGGGCCCATTTTTAGCACCGTGATATTGACCTACATCGTACGGATTCTTTATCTGACTTATTTCGTGCTCAAAATCGAAGGGGAAGAAAAGCCTGCGTTTCAACATAAAAAAAGGAATTTCCCTACCCTACCCAACGAGATCCGCTCTTCCAGCCGTCTACCTAGGTAAACATGAAATGTAGAGCCTGTTTAAAATGCTGACCCGCTATGAAAGTAATCACCCTAAGTCTTAGTTGCCTATTCTTACTTGTTCTGACCACCCATTGTTCTCGAGAGGCATTTCCCAAACCCGCTGAATCCACTTGCTTTGAAGACCAAGGAGGGGACTTTGGCGCAACAGCCCACCTAAATAATGAACCCTGGCTGGCAGAACATGCTAATTATTTCAGGGTAGCAGAGAACGAATATTGGGTACGCTTAAAGAAGGCTTTTCCCGATGATGTGAATAGCATCCTTCAAATTGGATTTACAGGTATTGATATCAATAGAAG
>CAJXUM010001488.1 GCA_913060855.1 uncultured Lewinella sp.
TCTACACTATCCTCTTCGTCGGCAGCGTCAGATGTGTATAAGAGACAGATATTCAGGTGGGAAAAGACGCACTCCCTGCTGATTACAGCGGAGGGAGTGCGGTATTATATGATCATTATTAAACCAAAATTGTATCCGTAGGAAAGGACTAGGTCAATAATACTTCAGTCGTATTAAACACTAGCCAATAAATCTTCTTCTTTCTCTGGATTAGGTTCAGTCAAGACGGCCACTTCAAATTGCTTAACCTGGTTGGGTAAAGCTGGATTACGTCTTGAAACTATTTTCACATCAATCGATCGATAGTGAGCATTGGTTTCAAAATCCTCTATAATTTCTATCACATCCTGATCGATATTGATTGATCTAGAAGCGTCTATAATTACGTTTGAATCATCAGGTATTTGGCTAAGTGTTCTCAAGATGTTGGCTTTGTGTAGGAAAGTTACATCTTCCGCCAACTCAAGGCGAATAGGCTCACCAGCTTTAAACTCTGACTCTTTAAATAGATAAGGTCTTTTGTAATTGTTGTATAGGACATAGAAAATTGCCACGGTTAAGCCCAAACCTATACCTACTAGAAGGTCGGTCAGTACAATTCCAACGATAGTTACAACGAATGGAATAAAGTGCGACCATCCTAATTTGTACATCTGCTTGAAGAGAACGGGCTTAGCTAATTTGTAACCTACCAAGAATAATATCGCGGCTAAACTAGCCAAAGGAATAAGGTTCAATACATGAGGAATTGCCGCAGCACAAAGCAACAATAGCATCCCGTGGAAAATAGCTGACCACTTCGATTGTCCACCTGATTGAATGTTAGTAGAACTACGAACGATAACCTGTGTAATAGGTAAACCACCAATCAAACCGGAAATCATGTTGCCAATACCTTGCGCTTTGAGCTCTAGGTTAGCGGGGGTCACCCTTTTCTGAGGATCTAATTTATCTGTTGCCTCAAGACAAAGCAAGGTTTCCAAACTAGCTACCACCGCGATAGTTACCGCTGTCATATAGATAGCTGGGTTGAATATCTGGCTGAAATCAGGAAAAGTGAACTGGCCGAAGAAACCAGATAATGATTCCGCTACGGGAATATTAACCATATGCTCTCGGGTCAGATTAAGTGTAGTATGGCCCGAAAAAACTAGACTGAATAGAATACCAACCGCTACTACTACTAAAGGCCCCTGTACCAATTTAAAAATTGGATTTTTCTTCATGAATGGACGTTCCCATAAGATGAGAATACCCATTGAAATTATCGTAATGATCAAAGCTCCAGGTGTAATAGCTTCCAGCATATACATTAGCTCCGAGAGCGTATTATGGCCATCAGGCTGCGCAAAAGATAAGCTACCTTCATAATCCTTATCATAACCGAAGGCATGAGGAATTTGCTTTAGAACAATGATGACACCAATACCTGCTAGCATTCCTTTAATCACCGAAGAAGGGAAGTAATAACCAATGATACCCGCCTTGGCAAAGCCTAATATAATTTGTATAATCCCAGATAAGAAAACAGCTAACAAGAAAACTTCGAAACTTCCGAGCTCCTGTATCGCCACTAAAACGATAACAGCTAATCCGGCCGCAGGACCACTAACGCCTAACTGTGAACCACTAAATGCACCAACTACTATTCCACCTACTATACCGGCAATAATACCAGAGAATAATGGGGCCCCTGATGCTAAGGCAATTCCTAAACAAAGCGGAACAGCAACTAGGAAAACTACAATACTTGCGGGAAGATCTGATTTTAGGGTTTCAACAAACCCCGGTTTGTTTTGTGGACTCATTTCGATACTCGTTTTTTTTGGTATAACAATCATCTATTTATCAAGACAATACTTGATAAAAATGATGGTGACTAATAGCAATATTTATAGGAAAAAAAATCAATAGCTCATCTGTGTAATCAGATGTAGTTAGCTAAGTTTTGGAGGTAGCAAAGGGGGCTTACAATAATCAAAGCCTAAGGGAACAGAAGTGTAGGAAATGCTCAATGACTGAAAGTTATGAAGTGATCTAAAGCTGAATTGGGGTATTACATCATAATCTTTTTCTATATCGGATGATGTATTTTTCTTGTTTTCTAATTCTTCTACATTATCGACGATTTCTATCATATCTGAGCTTATAGCCAACTCTTGCGTATTTGTCCAACAATCAAAAGCTACTATGCCTACCAGCAGTACGAATAAGCTGCGTAGGATAATCGCCTTTTTGTAAGAGCGAGTGGAAAGTTGATATGTTAGCGTAATTTTCATCGACAATACAAAGATCTGTCTCTTATACACATCTGACGCTGCCGACGAAGAGGATAGTGTAGAT
>CAJXUM010001489.1 GCA_913060855.1 uncultured Lewinella sp.
AGATCAGCCTCGGTCTCGTGGGCTCGGAGATGTGTATAAGAGACAGGTAAACAACGCACCAAAATCTGGGTTGTCTGCAGAATAACCATCAGCTCCTGCCTGAGCCGCAATATTCTTCGGTACATACCGCCACGCTTTTCGTGTAGAAAAAAGTGTTGCTTCCGCTGCCAAGTTTTCCTTAGTAACTTCTCTCATCGCACTATAATCATCCAATACATAAAACCCTCGCCCAAAAGAAGCTCCTACTAGATCGTTCTCTCTTTTTTGTATAGCTAAATCACGGAAGGAAATGGTTGGTGCACCTTTTAGTTTTTCCCATTGCTGACCACCGTTAAGGGTTACGTATATACCATGTTCGGTAGCTGCAAATAGTAAGTCTTTTTTAATGTGATCTTGAACAATTCTCCAGGTCAATATTCTATCAGGAATACCTCCTGCTTTTGGATCACCTTTGATTGATTGCCAAGTTTTTCCTTTGTCATTACTCTTATAAAGGTAAGGTTGAAAGTCTCCACTCTTATGATTATCGAGGGCAATGTAAACGGTGTTTACATCATGAAGATCTGCTTTAATGTCATTGACGAAGGCTTTTGCTGGTACTCCAGGTAATTGCTCCACCATGATCTTTTGCCAGTTCTTACCACCATCTTCCGTCATCTGAATAATACCATCATCGGTACCTGCATAGATCAATCCTTCTTGCAAAGGCGATTGTGAAAGTGAAGTGATAGAATTAAAAACAGACATGGCTGCAATGTCCCAAGGGTTATCCCAACTTTGTTGTTTGCCCATGATAGGTAAGGCAAGACGTTCTTCATTTCTAGTCAGATCAGAAGAAATGGCCGTCCAACTATCTCCTCTATTATCAGAACGCCATACTCTTTGCGAAGCAAAATATAGAGTCGCTGGGTTGTGTGGACTCACTACGATAGGTGCGTCCCAGTTAAATCTTTCTTCAGCTTCACCATCACCAGGTTGTGGTTGGATAAAAACTTGTTCACCCGTTTTTAGATCAATTCGATGCATACCTCCTTGTTGGGTTTCTGCATAAATAATATCTGGATTACCTGGCTCAGTAGCAGACTGATGGCCATCTGCACCAAGTGTTTTATACCAATCTTGATTTCGAATGCCATGTCGATTGTCTGTTCGAGAAGGGCCGGCATGTGAACCATTGTCTTGTGTTCCACCGTAAATATGATAAAACGGTTCGCGATCATCCACCGCTACTTTATAATATTGAGTCAAAGGAAGATTAGGAATAAATCGCCAATTTGCCGCAAGATCAAAACTTTCATAGATACCTGCATCAGTTCCTACCAATAAATAATTCGGGTCATCTTTTCTAAAAACGATAGCGTGATTATCCGAGTGTTTTTTCTCTTCGGTTAAAGTTCTAAAGTTTGCTCCACCATTATCTGATACTAATATTCTAACATTCATCAAGTACAATCTATCGAACTGATGTGGGCTTGCATATAACTCTTGATAATAGTGTGGACCAGTTGCGCCTGAAACAGCATTCGACATTTTCTTCCAAGAAGCGCCTTGATTTGCAGAACGATAAACGCCACCTTTTTTTCTATCTAATTCGATAGCTGCATATATTACATCAGGTTGTTGAGGAGAAATGGCGATTCCGATTTTTCCTAAATTAGATTTTGGCAAACCTGTTTTTAATTTAGTCCATGTCTCTCCTCCGTCTCTTGATCGATGAAGACCACTACCTGGACCACCGCCCATAAAAGCAGCAATTGTTCGATGCCGATCCCAAGTCGCTGCATACATCACATTAGCATCTCGCGGATCTATGGCAATGTCAGTTACTCCAGTCCATTCACTATTGCCCAATACTTTTTTCCACGTTGCACCGCCATCCATAGATTTATATAACCCACGTTCGTCACCACTTTTCCAAAGCGGCCCTTGTGCTGCTACCCATACGATATTGGAATTTTCAGGATGAACAATGATTTCTGAAATATGCTCTGACTTTTTGAGTCCCATATTTTTCCAACTTTGTCCACCATCGGTACTCTTATAAATTCCATCGCCATAAGCAACATGTCTTCCACCAACATTCTCGCCAGTTCCCAACCAAACAGTAGATGGGTTCGATGGATCGAGAGTGATACATCCCGTAGAATATGAAGGTTTATTATCAAAAATAGGGTTCCAAGTATGCCCTGAATTTTTAGTTTTCCAAACACCGCCAGAACCTGTCGCGACATACCATACATTATCATTGTCAGGATGAACGGCAATGTCAGCAATACGTCCGGAAGCTAAAGCAGGACCTGTCTCTTATACACATCTGACGCTGCCGACGAAGAGGATAGTGT
>CAJXUM010001490.1 GCA_913060855.1 uncultured Lewinella sp.
CGTGGGCTCGGAGATGTGTATAAGAGACAGATCTGGGACAAGGTTCACCTACAGCGGTAGTGATGGGGACTAATCTGGATTTTCCAGATCGCTATAAAACAGGAATGTTTGTTTTTGATTGGAGTTTTGGAACCACTTATTATGTGGATTTAAAAGCAGAAGGAAGCACCTATACAGGCACTAAAGAAGAGTTCTTCTCTGGCACACCCTTGCCTTTGACCGATGCTATTGCGGGGTCTGACGGTGCCTTGTATTTTGCGACAGGAGGAAGGAAACTCGATTCTAGATTCTACAGGTTACGGTATACAGGCGAGAAAAAGACAGCTGGCACGCTTACGGCGAATAGTAATGCCGAAGAATTGCGACAATTGCGACAGCAACTAGAAGCGTCTCACAACAAAAAGACGCCTAAGGCCATAAATCTCATCTGGGAAAACCTAAATCATAAAGACCGTTTTATCAAGTATGCTGCTCGAGTAGCGATGGAGCATCAATCAGTCGGTGCTTGGCGATCACGTCTTGCCAAAGCAGCTGATCCTGATAAAATCATTCAGGGAGCCGTAGCGATTGCACGCAGCGGAGAATCCAGTGATCAGGCGATGACGTTGGGGAAACTCAATGAATTGAACTGGGGAGAATTGGATAAAAGTCAACAGCTTGGACTAATTAGGGCATTTGGGTTAGTATCTATTCGTATGGGAGAACTTTCTCAGGACCAAAAAGATGCCATCATTGCCCAATTATCAAATCAATTTCCGACTAATGATTATGCTTTGGATCGCGAACTGAGCCAACTACTAGTATCCGTGGAAGATGAAGCAGCTACTGCTAAGTCGATGGCTCTACTAGTTAAGCATACCAAGGAAAAAACCATTACACATCCTAATATGCTATCGGAGGAGGTGAGTAATCGTAGTGAAAGATATGGGCCACTGATTATGAAGGTTTTAGAAAACATGCCACCTACGGAAGCATTATATTATGGTACCTTATTGAGTCATGCGACTGCTGGCTGGAACAAGGAGTTGAGAGAAAAGTATTTCAATTGGTTCTATGATGGCCTGAATGCCAAGGGAGGCTTAAGTTTCAAGCCTTTCTTTGAAAATATCAGGAAGAAAGCGATGTCCAATGTACCAGATGATCAAAAAGCCTATTATGAAGAAATGAGTGGCATCTACCAACCTGGTGCAGAACTAGCCAATCTTCCCCAACCGCTTGGCCCAGGAGGTGAATATAATGTGTCACAAATTAATCGAATCCTTGGGAAGGGGCTCAAAAAGTATAAAGGAAATATAGCAGAAGGAAAGTTAGTGTACCAAGCGGCTTTGTGTGAGAGTTGTCACCGTATGAATGGAGAAGGAGGAATGATCGGACATGATTTGACTCAACTGCATACTCGATACAAGCAAGGAGAGATAGTCACTGCTATATTCAGTCCTAACGATGAGATTTCCGACCAATATGCTTTTGCCTTATTTCATTTGAAAGATGGGAAAAAGGTGGCAGGAAAGGTTTTATCTGAAACAAAGGAGAAAGTTGTCTTAGCACCTAATGTCTATAATAGTTCATATACGGTAGACTTGGCCAAGTCAGAGATTGTCAAGCAGGAACTATCTCCGATTTCACCGATGCCGTCGAATTTACTGAATCGATTGAATGATAAAGAGATTTCGGACTTGTTTGCCTTTTTGCTAGCCGGAGGGGATGAAGAACATCACTACTACGGAGGTACAAAAGGCTTGGAAGAAGAGGAGAAAGGAAAGTAGTTAACTCGATAAAGTAAAGAATAAAGTCATACATGTACTACTGGATATTGGGTGTTTACGGGGGCTAAATTCAGGAGAGGAACCTCGTGGTATAAATATCCGGTAGTACGTGTGTACTTAATAGCCTCCTATGGATGGGTTATTTTGTTTCAGTAATGTTTTGCAATTTTGCAGTAATTTTCTTAATTTGCATTGCTTGATTAGCTATTAATCTTATTATTTGTTTTGCGATCTCTAAATATGGAAGTAACTATTTCTTTAGAGCGGGTTGTTCACCGTGATGAAAACCGTATCGTCATCCATTATCCACCTAATAAGGATATTGCGACTAAGATCCGGGCTTTCCCTGGACGCAAATGGAGCCAGACCTTGAGTCGCTGGCACATCCCCGCTGACAGTTCTCAAGAAGACCTCAATTCTTTTTTCCAGCCATTTCCAGCCTTATTCGTCTCAGCGTCCCCTAGCTGCCCTGAGGAGTCTCAAGTTGAACCTCAACATGCAGTCCATCAACCCGGTCAAACTCCAGAATCTGTCTCTTATACACATCTCCGAGCCCACGAGACCGAGGCTGATCT
>CAJXUM010001491.1 GCA_913060855.1 uncultured Lewinella sp.
CTACACTATCCTCTTCGTCGGCAGCGTCAGATGTGTATAAGAGACAGCCTCCAAAGTGATGGCTCGCACATTAAATACGGTGACAAAGCTAGCCACCTGCATGGGGTCAAATTCGCCAGCTGAAATCCGCAATAAAATGGCTTTGGCTTCTGCTCGACTGAGGGTCTGGTGTTCGAATAAACGTAATAGTAATTTTTTCATAAGATTGCTTGTCTTTCGCAATGATCAGATAAACATGCTCTCAGTGTACTAATGCCTCCTGGCGGGCCAACAACAAATTGCCTAGCATTTTCATCCCGTATTCCGTCATGATAGATTCTGGATGAAATTGTACGCCCTTCACATCAAAGGTCTTATGACGCATCGCCATAATTACGCCTGATTTATCCACTGCCGTAATTTCCAAATCTTCCGGTAAACTATCCTTGGCTAGTACCCAAGAATGATAACGCCCTGCCTGGAAAGTGGTCGGCATTTCCTGAAAAAGTACCTCATCCTCTACCACCACATCTATCGGCGTTTCGACTCCGTGAAAAACATCTGTCAAATTCTCCAACTCAGCGCCAAAGGCTTCCCCAATCGCTTGATGGCCCAAACATACCCCTAGAATAGATTTGCTGGCGGCGTAGCGTTGGATTAAGGCGGGCATGATACCCGCGTCCTTTGGCAATCCTGGTCCTGGTGATAAGATAATAAAATCATAGGCATCCACCTCGTCTAAAGTGATTTCATCATTGCGAAAAACGTCAATCTTTTGATCGAGAATTTCTTGAATATACTGCACCAAATTGTAGGTAAACGAGTCGTAATTATCTAGTACTAAAACTTTCATTTGCTATGCGTTTGAATAGGATGATAATTTGCTTTAAAGAATGCTATAATTTAGTAGCTTCCACCAAGGCTTTTTTCAATGCCCCTAGCTTATTATTGACCTCTTGTAATTCCTTCTCCTCCACACTAGCGGAAACCACTCCCGCACCAGCTTGGCAGTAAAGGGTATTATCTAAACTCAAAAATGATCGAATCACAATGGCTTGATTCATATGACCATCGAAGCCAATGTACCCCAACGCGCCGCCGTAAAAGCTTCGGTTTTGATTTTCGTATTGATCAATGAGTTCTAAGGCTTTGTACTTTGGTGCGCCGGAGAGCGTACCCGCAGGGAAAGTATCGGCAAAAACCTGGATGGGATTGGTATCGGGTTCGAGGTCTCCAGTTACCTTGGATACGAGGTGTATCACATGGCTGAAGAAGTGTATTTCCTTGAGTTTTTTCACCTGCACATTGACAGCATGACGCCCCAGGTCATTGCGCGCTAAGTCGACCAACATGATATGCTCCGCATTCTCCTTGGGATCAGCAGCCAATTCTCCTGCTTTTTGAATATCATCTTCTTTATCTCCAGTGCGACGATAAGTGCCAGCAATAGGATTGACGGTGGCTACTCGATCTACAATCGACATCTGTGTCTCGGGCGAAGAACCAAAAATGCGATAATCACCCAAATCCATATAAAAAAGGTAAGGAGAAGGGTTTATAGATCGCAAAACCCGATATACTTGAAAATCATCCCCCTGGAACCGTTGCGAAAACTGACGGCAAAACACGATCTGAAAGACATCACCCACCTGGCAATGATGCTTGCCTATCGTCACCAATTTCTTGAACTCCTCATCCGTAAGATTACTACTCTCTTCTCCCTCCAATTGGAAAGGAAAAGTACGCACTTTTTGCCCTTTAATGAGGGTCAATATGCGATCCATCTGAGACGTTTCATTGGGAGGAATATTCTCTAAGACCACCAATTCATCCTTAAAATTATTGATCGCCAAGACAAAACGATGCAGCTTGTAATTGATGTCTGGCTGGTCAAATTTTCTTTTTTTCGGATCAAATTGCAGGGTATCAAAATACTGAACACCATCAAATCCCGTATGCCCGAAGACACCATTCACCCCTGAATAAGGCGTTTCATAATGCACATCATAACGGTCGATGAAATGGTGTAAAGCCGCAGGTACTGTCCCTGCTCCAGCCACCTTATTGACTAATTTTTCACCGGAAGGTAGGGTCTCTGTGATTTGTCCATTTCTGACCTCAAAACCAGCAATTGCTTCAAAGCCCATAAAGGAAAAACAATCTTCTTTGTTTCGAAAATCATTGTTTTCGAGCAGCACTGGGGCCGTAAAATGATCCCTGAGTTTAAGATACAGCGATACCGGCGTGTAGGTATCCATCAGCATCTTGTGGACTTTCGTTTGTATCCGAATTTTTGTTTCGATAGTAGCGGTCATTCTTGTCAAATTGGTTCTCTGACAATTTTTGTATTTTCTAGTT
>CAJXUM010001492.1 GCA_913060855.1 uncultured Lewinella sp.
GTCCTTCGCTAGAAAGTTCATCGTCTAATTCAGCAGCCAGGATAGCGGCTTCCAAAGTAGTATGTGCGTCACTTTCCAAGACCACATCTAGTACGGTATTGGTAGGGAGTAAAACAGCATCAATTACATGAACAACGCCATTATCAGCAGGGATATCCACGACCGATACTTTTGCATTATTGATGAATACGCCATCTGCGGTAATATTTACGATTACATTTTTGCCAAAAAGTGTTTCTACAACCATATTATCAGAAAGGTCGCCAGAAGCAACGCTACCAGATACGACGTGGTGCAGTAGGATATTAGCCAAATCTCCAGTTGGGTCCTGTAACAAAGCCGTTACTGTACCAGAAGGTAGCAAGCCAAATGCTGCATCAGTAGGTGCAAATACAGTAAACGGCCCTGCAGCGGAAAGATCATCATCCAATTCAGCAGCGACAACTGCTTCTTCCAATAAAATATGGTTGGGACTATTGACAATTACGTCTACAACCGTGTTTTGCGCTATTAACGCAACGCTAAAAAGCGAAAAAATAATAAGAGTTAACCAATTCTTCATAAGTAGAGCTTTACGGTTTTAGAAATCTCAATGATACAATGAGGTAGGGAAACAGAGGTGGTCTACTTATGTTCCAAAAACAGCGGGCGATAGCGTTCTAAACAGGTAGGTTTGACAAGGATTGGTCAAAAGGGAAGAATAATTTAGCTAATTGAGTCTTTGTCAGGGATTGTCCAGAATGTGGGGCAAAGGAGAAGTCTTTGTGAGTTTTTGTAGATCTAATTAACTGAAAATAAATTAGTTATGATTGAAGGTGTTTGTTGATTGAAGGCTATCGTAAGACAATAATATGATAGAAGGGCTGGTTTTAGACTTC
Source organism: uncultured Lewinella sp. (assembly GCA_913060855.1). Classification (GTDB taxonomy): domain Bacteria; phylum Bacteroidota; class Bacteroidia; order Chitinophagales; family Saprospiraceae; genus DT-111. Next base: position 879 of record CAJXUM010001492.1, read on the forward strand.
AGAAGTTTTCGAGAGCCAGGACGGAGGAAACTTCTGAAGTCTTATCTTAGAAGATCGTGGGATTACTTGCCATGCCGCTCTTGCAGCACTGCAATCACCTCATTTAGGGTATGGCCTTTGGCCACCAATAACACCAAGTAATGGTACATCAAGTCAGCCGCCTCACCTAGGAATAAATCGGCATTATCATCTTTGGCTTCAATGACCAATTCGACCGCTTCTTCTCCTACTTTTTGAGCCACCTTATTGATGCCTTTGTTGAAAAGAGAAGTCGTATAGGATTTATCGGAAGGATTGTTTTTTCGATCCTGAATAATTGCTTCCAGTTGTTGTAAAAATTCCATGTCTATTTTTTTGTTCTGCTGATTTGATAATCAGCGAAGATTTTCTTCATTGAAACAAGTGTCTGCCCCGGTATGACAAACGGGGCCTACGGGATTGACTTTGAGTAAAAGGGTATCCTGGTCACAGTCGACACGTATATCGACTATATGCAAGAAATTTCCTGAGGTTTCTCCTTTGGTCCATAGCCTGCTTTTGGTACGGCTAAAAAAGGTGACTACTTTATCGGCTATCGTCTTCTCCAAGGCTTCCGCATTCATATACCCTAACATCAATACCTTTTGCGTTTGAGCATCCTGTATGATGGCGGGAATGAGGCCATTGGTCTTTTCGAAGTCCAGTTTATTGATATCCATATAATTGACAAATGAAAATGAAGAATGAGCTACCCACGCACGGCTACGCCTTTATCTCGCAAATAGCCCTTCAAGTCACCAATTTCAATCTCTTCAAAGTGAAAAATACTCGCTGCTAGTCCGGCATCCGCTTTCCCTTCTGTAAACACATCATAAAAGTGCTCCATATTCCCTGCGCCACCGGAAGCAATGATAGGGATGGATAAATTATCTGAAACCATGGCCATGGCCTCATTAGCGAAGCCGGCTTTCGTTCCATCATGATCCATAGAAGTGAACAGGATCTCACCAGCGCCTCGATCTTCTGCTTCTTTTACCCACTCCAATAAGCGCCTTTCCGTTGGAAGTCGACCGCCATTTAAATGGACGATCCATTCATCGCCGACTTGCTTGGCATCTACCGCCAATACCACAAATTGACTGCCAAAATTTAAGGCTAAATCTTCAATAAGCTTAGGGTTACGAACCGCAGCTGAGTTGATAGAGATTTTATCTGCACCGGATTCTAACAGCACATCTACATCTTCCAAGGACTTGATACCTCCTCCGATGGTGAACGGGATATTGAGGTGTTTAGCGATATTTCGCGCCAAGGAAGCCAGTGTTTTACGTTTCTCATGCGTCGCTGTAATATCGAGGAAAACTAGCTCATCGGCTCCTTTTTCACTATAGATGGCGCCTAGCTCTACCGGGTCTCCCGCATCGCTGTCTCTTATACACATCTCCGAGCCCACGAGACCGAGGCTGATCT
>CAJXUM010001493.1 GCA_913060855.1 uncultured Lewinella sp.
CTATCCTCTTCGTCGGCAGCGTCAGATGTGTATAAGAGACAGGCCCATATCGATGTATAGTTCAAAACCGATGGCATTGGTCAGGAGTTGCATAATTGCATATACTAGCGCCAAACCTATAGCCCCACCCAATAAACAGAGGATGATGGCTTCGATCAAGAACTCCAATAAGACCATGAAGTTTTTGGCGCCTAGTGCTTTTTTCACCCCAATGATACTAGTCCGCTCCTTGACGGAAACAAACATGATATTGGAGACACTAACAGCCCCAACCAAGATCGCAAAGATTCCAATCACGATGCCCAAGAGATTGAGCACAAAAAAGAAACTATCAAAAAAGCTGGCTACCATCGATAGCTCATTCAAAGAAAAGTCATCATCCTGTAAAGGCTTCAAACGGCGATGTCCACGCAGAATTCCAGTCACTTCATCCTTCACATTTTCCAGTGGCACACCATCGGCGGCCTTCAAGGTTACGCTCGTATCAAAGATGTAGCGTGCTTTTAAATTGGCTAGTGTTCGACCATTGGGATAGCTAACGATAATAGCCTCATCGAAATCGAGGGGGTTGATCAGGTCATCTCCCGCTTTTTCGATCACGCCAATCACTTCATATTTTTTACCCTGGACCTTTACCATACGTCCAATGGGGTCTAAATCTGCAAATAATTCCTCGGCCACTTTAAAGCCCAGGATAATCTTATTGGCTCCATAAAAGTATTCAGCCGATGAGAAATAGCGTCCATATTCAAATTCCAAGCTAAACATCTGATCAAATTCTTGCGAAGCCGCAATCAGAATCGATCGTTCGACACTACTAGAGTTAAATTTTACCGTTCTGAATCCAATAGCCGCATGATAAGAGGTAAGCTTTATCGTTTTGGAACGTTCATTAAGTACCTCGTAATCTTCGTAATCAGGATTGGGTCGCTTGACATAATCCCACCAAGAATCAGAGATATCCCTCCAGGGCCATTTCTTCACATAGACCACATCATTTCCTAGCTTATCCAAACTCCCCCTTACATTATCTTCGAGAGAATCCACCGCAGACAATACGCCGATGATACAAAAAATACCAATAGAAATCCCCAACAAGGAAAGGAAAGTCCTAAGCTTATTGCCACTCAATTGTTGGAAAGCTTGTAAAATACTTTCTCGGATAATCTTTAAGATGGTTCTCATAAAATAAGGGTGATATTGAAAAACTAAACCGTCCTCAAATGCGTTTTACTTAATACATCTCGTTTCTCCCATCTAATAATTATGTCAAACTGTAATGAAAAATCATAGTAACGCAACTTGAACTATGTCTTTACTCCGTTGCTGACTATTACGGATTATTGAAACGAGGTATTTAGGTAGATGCTAATGTAACAGTAGGAATTTTGTACAGGTAATCCTTTCGATTAAAACCCTGTTTTTATCTGCCAATGGACACAAAAGCTAACACCAAGCTAAACTCAGTACCGACTGATTTGTTTTGGTATACGCTTCAATTGTTATATTAATGCAGATAAAGCCAGCTACGGCTTCAGTTTCCTACCATAATTATTATCTTTGCCGACAATTTTTTGAAAACACTTACAATGAGGACAAAGCTGTCACACTTCGGGTTTGACTTACCCCAGGAACTTATCGCGCAACAGCCAACAGCGGCTAGAGACGAGTCACGCTTAATGGTGCTTCATAGAGACACCGGCAAGATTGAACATAAAATCTTCAAAGACGTACTCCACTATTTTGACGATGGAGATGTAATGATATTTAATAATACCAAAGTTTTTCCTGCCCGACTATATGGAAGAAAGGAAAAAACAGGTGCTAAGATTGAGGTTTTCCTTTTGAGAGAACTCAATAATGAGGCCCGACTTTGGGATGTCCTTGTCGATCCCGCTCGTAAGATTAGAGTGGGTAACAAACTCTACTTCAGTGACGAGAATGATCACGATGTGCTAGTAGCAGAAGTAGTAGACAATACGACCTCGCGAGGAAGAACGATCCGGTTTTTGTATGACGGAACGGATGACGAATTTCAAAAAGAGCTGAATTACCTCGGTAATACACCGCTCCCCAAATATATCGATCGCCCAGCTTCTGCACTCGATAAAGAACGTTACCAAACGGTTTATGCCAAAGAGATTGGGGCAGTAGCTGCTCCTACTGCAGGTTTGCACTATAGCCATGAATTGCTCAAGCGATTGGAAATTAAAGGTATAGACTTTGCAGAGTTGACATTACACGTGGGGCTAGGAACTTTCCGTAGTATCGATGTGGAAGACCTGTCTCTTATACACATCTCCGAGCCCACGAGACCGAGGCTGATC
>CAJXUM010001494.1 GCA_913060855.1 uncultured Lewinella sp.
CGAGATCAGCCTCGGTCTCGTGGGCTCGGAGATGTGTATAAGAGACAGATCACTGACAAAATAGATGGAATAGACATTTTTTCTACCTGTGAGATTATAGACAGATAAGGACCAAGAGTTGTGCGCAAATTTCTTTCGCTTGTGATTTCCTTCTAAATTGACGGACACATCCCAACGGAAATAATCGGGCACCCGAAACTCATTTCGTTTTGAATACTGTAGTCGTACTCCGTTGGCGAATTGATATTTGGCGACCGGAATGGTAACGGGCCGACCTGTGCTATACGCCAAATTGGTGGAAATACTAAACCGGCGTGATACCTTGTAGTAACTCACAAAACTCAAGTCGTGTGGTTTGTCAAAATTGGTAGGAAACCACTCTCCTCGATTGATGCGATCTTCTGGGTAAGGACTATCGGCGCGAAATCGGGTTTTCGAATAGGTATAACTCAACCAACCATTTAGTTTCCGACCATTTTTTTTCAAAAGGAACTCAACACCGTAGGCTTTTCCTTCACCATTGACAACCTCAGTCTCCAGTTGGTCATTGAGTAGTAGATCAGCCCCAGCTTTATAATCCAACATATCCTGGATCAGCTTATAATAGCCTTCCAATGAAACTTCCCATTTGTCATCTTGAAAATTGCGGTAAATACCCAGTGAAAATTGATCACCTGTTTGGGGTAAGATATGCTGATCCGATAACTTCCAAGTAGCAGTTGGTGAGATCGTAGCAGAGTTAAACAACATGCTCAAATACTGGCGATTGCGATTGAAGGCGGCTTTGATAGAAGTGTTGAAGTCAAGGGAATAGCGCAGAGATAGCCGGTATTCAGGGCCTCCATATCGCTGAATGATCTTCCCACTGCCATAGTTCGTGCTTCCCGCTGTATTTTGTAGAATCCGAGGGGCATTCGGGAGGTAGTCAAAGACGGTCTTTGGCCCTAGAAAAAAATATTGGGTAAAACGTAGACCTGCATTGAGCGAGAAGTCGTCGTTGATGGTCCATTCATCACTGAGGTACAAACTACCCTCTACTGCTTTTTCTTTTTCCATTTCATTGGAAGTGATCACAGATTCAGAGGAGCGCGGTTGTATTTGCCCAGGATCTAGTTGATAAAAGGTAATATTTGATCCAAAATTGAGTTGGTGTTTATCATTAGGGGCATAGGAGAAGTGGGCCCGGCCTTCTGTATAATTAATTTGATAAGATAGGTTAAAACTAGAAATAGGTTGCTTTTCACTTTTGACCTTAAAATTGTATTGACTAAAAATACCAGAGAAGGTGCCAAATAGTTTTTCTCCCATCGCCTTCCGATAATTGATGGCGACATTGCGATTTTGATAGCCAAAGGTGGTGTCTCCATTCAACTGAAAAGCATCATTGCTAAGGTAGGTGGACACGTCCAAGTAATCATTTTTAGCGATTCGTGTCTTAAAATGAGCGGTCACATCATAATAGTTGGCTCTACTATTCCGGAAGGAAGCATTTTCCAATCGACTTAAAATCCAATTAGAATAAGTAGTCCTGCCACTTACGATCAAAGTACTTCTGTCCTCCTTTATTGGACCTTCCACTGTTATACGACTCGTCACGGGACTAATCCCCCCTTTAAGCGTCCATCTTTCCTTTTCCCCCTCCTTCATCTTGATATCCAACACGGATGAGATTCGACCACCAAATTTGGCAGGGATACTACTTTTGTACAATTCAAAACCTTCCACGACATCCGGACTAAAGGAAGAAGAGAAACCAAATAGATGGGAAGAATTAAAGACAGGCGCGCCATTTAGTAAGACCAAGTTTTGATCTGCACCTCCTCCTCGCACGTTGATCCCCGAAGAGAATTCACCTACCGTTTGGACACCTGGTAACAGAAGGGCCGAACGTATTATATCAACTTCGCCCAAAAGAGCCGGGAGTTGTTTTATTGTTTCCGTTTTTAAGGCCTCTATTCCCATTTGTACACCAAGCACACTTTCTTTTTTATTGGCCCGTACCACTACTTCCTCTATATTCAGGATCAAGGCTCCCAGTTTTATATCTAGCTCACCGCTGGCAAATAGTTGGACACGCCGACTCGACTCTTTCAAACCGATACTTTGGAAAACTAGCCGGTATCGTCCCTGTGGTAAGGAAAGCTCAAAATAACCTAGCGTATCCGTTAATGTTCCACTGTTCAGGCCTTCTATAAACACAATGGCACCATCTAGTGGGGCACCCGACTCTTCCTGGTAAACATGTCCACTTAAGGTAACCTTTGGTTTCTGTTCTGGCTGTCTCTTATACACATCTCCGAGCCCACGAGACCGAGGCTGATCTC
>CAJXUM010001495.1 GCA_913060855.1 uncultured Lewinella sp.
CTACACTATCCTCTTCGTCGGCAGCGTCAGATGTGTATAAGAGACAGATAATAGATCGCTACATAATTATCTTGTGCTTCTAATAGTAGTAGCTGATCTTGTTGAACATACAATTTATCCTTTCCATTTTCGGCAGTGAGGCAAATTAGCTGTGAGTCGACAGAAGAGGATGGAGGTTGTTTTTTTAGAAAATCTACCTCCTGTCTTACATGACGTTGATTGAGATATAATACAATACCTGTGACAGGAATGCTGGTCATCGAACCAATATCTCGAATAAACCCGAAATAGCTTTTCCAGGACCAGTCGTGAAAGTCTCCCAAGAAATTATAGGTCAAATAGGTAGTTGTACTCAGGAAAATGAGCAAGATTAGTAAGCGTAGGGCAAAGTGATAGCGAGTATTTGCCTTTAGGAAAAGCGGATGCAGAATAAACTCAAAGGCAATCATTGCGATGATATTGACGATCATGAAAGCACCTACCCCAATCAATAATTCTAGTTGGAGCGCTTGAGAAGGATCATAGTTGTTGACGCCAAAGGGTTGGAAAAAGAGTAAGAAGAAAGCACAAAAAAGATTGACCATCCAAATGAAAAGCCATTTATCCCTATTGCTGTTGAGAAAGGGAACCGGACGTTTCCACGCAGTAGAAGTAGCATCAAGTCTCAAGTTCATAAACGACGGATTAAAGGCAGTGCCCTAATGTAGCTTTTTTTTCAAAAAATTAGACTATTACTAGCAATAGTTTTCCCTCACTAAGGGAGGGGCATGTCATGAATCTTGATTACTTTTAGGGTATCCCTTGGAACTGCAAGCTGAGAGATTTTAACGTAAATAGCATTTGATATGGCTAAGAAATTGCAAAAACTATTGACCGAACTCCTTTTATTGATCGTGGGGGTATTGATCGCCCTTCTAATTAATAATTGGAAAGAAAATTTAGGGGATAAAAGGTACCTGGATAATACTTTCCTAGCTATCCAGAAAGAGGTTGAGCAAAGCAAGAAAGAGATAGAAGAGATCTTACCGCGGCATTACAACCTCATCGATTCTTTAAACTTGTATCTGACCGATGAATCAAAGTCTATCATGGAACTTGGCCAGCAGGCGGGAGGGATACAATATCCACAGATTAAAAACATTAGTTTAAGATTTTTTATCACTTCTAAAGCAGAATTGATTAGTTATGATATCATATCTGACTTAACGGCAATGGAAGATTTCAAAGTGATGATGGAAAAGAAGTTTGATCGATTGATGGATTATGCCTACGACTACCTGGATAAAACGGATAAGGATAGTAAAATGAAATTTGTGATCCATCTATCGAATGTGATAGATAGTGAAAGCCACTTACTGGAACTTTATGAAACATATTTGAAGAAGCATGGAGATATTCAAAACTAAAAAATGGCAGCACCTATAAAAGCAGCAGTGGTACAGGCCGCAGCAATCTTGTTTGATAAACAAGCCTGTCTAGATAAAGTAGAAAAGTACGCCCAAGAGGTAGCTGAAGCCGGAGCCAATCTAGTGCTCTTTCCAGAAGCCTTCATCCCCGCCTATCCTCGGGGACTTAGCTTTGGTACCGTTGTGGGTAGCCGCCAGGACTGGGGGCGAGACCATTGGTTATTGTATTGGGAGAATGCCGTTGAGATGCCTGGACCTGATGTAGATCGACTAGGTGACATTGCTCGGAAGAATAGCCTTTTTCTCGTTATTGGAGTGGTAGAGCGGGAAGCCGCTGAAGGTACCTTATACTGTAGTATGTTGTATTTTAATCCCGCTGGAGAATTGATAAATCGGCACCGGAAACTGAAACCTACGGGGACGGAGCGCTTGATCTGGGGAGAGGGGAGAGGGGATGATTTACAAGTCTTAGAGACCCCTATGGGGCAAGTCGGGGGACTGATTTGTTGGGAGAATTATATGCCAATGGCCCGGATGGCCCTTTACGAACAGAACATACAGATATATTTAGCCCCGACGGCCGATCAGCGTGATAGTTGGCAAGCTACAATGGTCCACATCGCGAATGAAGGCCGGTGTTTTGTTTTGGCCAGTAATCAATATGTACACAAGGATATGTATCCCGCCCAATTTCAAGCGGAGCTGGAGCAGGCTTCTCCTATTATGTGCAGAGGCGGGAGTGTCATATTATCTCCTTTAGGAGAAGTGTTGGCTGGTCCACTTTGGGACCAAGAAGGTGTCTTGTACGCCGATATCGATGTCAAAGCCTGTGCACATGCCAAACTGGATTTTGATGTATGTGGCCACTATGCCCTGTCTCTTATACACATCTGACGCTGCCGACGAAGAGGATAGTG
>CAJXUM010001496.1 GCA_913060855.1 uncultured Lewinella sp.
ACGAGATCAGCCTCGGTCTCGTGGGCTCGGAGATGTGTATAAGAGACAGACCTCGCTCTGAATCGCTACCTCTTCGTTCGGCACTACCGTCCCAGAGGCATACACCCGGTTATTCTTATCGACTTCCTTTGCCACATATATGTCTACGGAAAGAGCGGCAGGACCAGCTTTGCTGGGAGCGCTTTTTGAACTACTACTACCTGGCTTGTTTTTACCAGCATCCAGTATGAAAACCTTTGCCAGGTATAAGCCTATAATACAGAAAAAGATAATCAATAACGGCCGCATAATTTTCTTTGAGTGATCGAAAGTGAAAACGTAAAAAAGCAATAACAGTTTAAGTAATTAAAGGTCTAAATAAATAGGATAGCGAACGGGAAGTAATTTTGATTTCTTTCTGATTTTTGGAATCTTTATAGGTACGCTCCTCTTTCATTGACTTCATGCTTTATTGTAGAAGTTGTACTACTACACGACATAAACAGACAACAGATAGAACACATTAGCACTATTTCCTGCTTACTTACAAGAAGACCTAATCTTCTCTACATTACGGACGAGCTTTCTGATATCCAAATCATATTCATCCATAAATCGAAAAACGATGAGCTTACTCGGAAAAAACAACACATAATTTCCACCATAGCCCAACATATAAGTGACATTTACTTTACAGCTTGGGGTGCTAATTCTTTTAGACCAAAAGGAGTGTTGATAATTCTCGCCTCGATAGTCATTATTAGTGCTGTAGCCAGTCCATGCTCCGCGGTCAAAAGCTTCTTGCGTTTTTCCACTATGAAGTAATTGTTGTCCTTTATAATTCCCATCATTTGCCAACAACAGCGCTATTTTAGCGGCTTCATCAAGTGTGGGTAGTGCTCCGTAAGCCAGTATCGGAATCCCCTTTGAGCTATCTATCTCCACCGTGTGGCGTGAGGTAAAGTAGGTCGCACCGATGGGTGTCAAAACATTCTCCTGGACTAAATCCCAATAGTAAACTTCCTGGCCTTCTTTTGCTTCTACATAATTTTGCATGGCATAGGATAAGACGAATAGGTTGGTGGAAGCATAGTTGAATTGTTCTCCAGGCCCTGCTGGATAATCACCAAGGCTAGCAATATTATGGATGGATTCTTCGGCCGTCCTGGCCAGGATAAGAATGTTTAATAGATGTTCGGCGCTTTCACTTCCTTCCGTTCCGGTAACCATATTTAAGGTGTGAGAAAAGGTAACGCCTTGCCAAGCCGGATGATCGGCCAAGGCGGGCACATGATCCGTAATTAACGCATCAAATATTTCTGCTCCATATCGCCTAGCGAGATAGAACAAAGAGAGGGCTCCTACCATGCTTTTGGTGACAGAATAAACACCATGACGCATTTCATCAGGATAGGGATACAAGCCGTGACGGGTTTTGGGTGGGTGCAGGTAGAGTTTCTCATCCATCAATAGGGCTCCCAAACTGGTTGGGGCATTGGTATACAAAGGTTTTTCAAAAAGATCAGCTATCTTATTATTCGTATCAATGGTATTTAATGGATGGACGGGTAGCTTTCGCGATTTGAACAGATGATGTCGGTCGATCACTTGAGTGGAATCCACATAGCGTTGAGCTTGGAAGTCGGCTTGTAGCATGACCTGAATATTACCTACCTGGTGATCATTAAGATCTGCCGTCTCCTGGCTACATTGTACACAGACGTTGCTAATGGTGTCCGTTTGGTAAACAAAACTGGCCACGCAATTTCTAGCTTGTCCTACATATCGATCTGTTAAGGTCAATGGAAAGGAGGCTCGACTCCATTCATCATCTTTATCCTCCTGCCATATCTTGCCAGTACCCACTACGACATCCCATAAACTCTTACTTTGATTTCTCCTTACTATTTTCTCCTTTTGAATGGGGATGAGTTCTCCATCTTGTGCAATGAAGTCCAAGGTAACAGCTGGAAAGATGTTTTCACCAGGATAAAATTCTCTTCCCTTGGGATAGGTCAATTCCGTATCTGCGAATGAAATGGAGCCCGAAAAATGATGCGAGGCTTCGGTTCCCCATGCAGGTTTGGCATAATAACTCATGTCCATTAAGGGAAGTATACTGTCTTTATGCAGCTGTTCAACCGTCAATTGATCGCGTATTGGTCTTAGCCTAGGCCCATCCCATGGTGCTGGCTTTTTCTGGCAGGAAGTAGTTAATAACAGAGGAGAAAGAAGAGTCAAAAGTATTAGAAGTGGGCGCATTAGTTTCTCCATTATAGCTGTAAAAGATAGTTTTATATAGACGTTCATATCCTGTCTCTTATACACATCTGACGCTGCCGA
>CAJXUM010001497.1 GCA_913060855.1 uncultured Lewinella sp.
CTATCCTCTTCGTCGGCAGCGTCAGATGTGTATAAGAGACAGGTATTTAACAAAAAAGCCTTATCCATGAAAAAGAGCTACTATCCATTCGTTTTTCTCTTCTTACCCTTATTCTGCAGTGCTCAAGTGATAAAACAACAGGTAGAGGAGAAAAAAGGGCTCCTCCAACTGGCTCCCAATATTAGTGTTCCCTATGAGAACGCCGGCTATACGTTGGTACTGCCGGATAATGAAGAAGCAAAAGGGCTTATCGTTTTCTTTAATTCGGATAGAGATACTTTGAATAAACTGCATCGCTACGCCATTCCCAAACAGCTGGCCGTGGCCTATGTCACCACTGGCAATCGATTTGAATTTTTCTTTGAAGAGCAAAAGATGCAACAGATCGAAGAATACCTGCAAACTATCATTAACACTTACGAAATCCCGAAAGAGAACCTCTTGTTTTTAGGCATGTCATTGGCGGGCACGCGGGCACTCAAGCAGGCCATTTTTGCCCGACAAGCTAGCTCGAAGTTTCATATCACACCTAAAGCCATAGCCATTTGTGATTCACCCATCGACTTCGTCCGGTTCTGGAAAGAAGGAGAAGCCGCCAAACGGCTTAACTATAGTCCTATTGCAGTCAATGAAGCGACTTGGGTAACGGCCTATCTGGAAAAAAACCTGGGAGGAACACCCGAAACTCACTTGAAGGCCTTTCAGGGTTATTCCCCATTCTCGTATAGCATTTTTGGAGAAGGAAATGAGCAATGGTTAAAAGATGTTGCCTTACGGGCCTATACCGAACCAGATGTGCAATGGTGGATAGACAATAGAGGGAAGGACTATTATGGCATGAATGCTATCGATGCTGCTGCCCTGGTCAATGCCTTACGATTGCAGGGCAATAAACAAGCCGAACTTATACTGACTACGGATCAGGGATATCGCCCAGACGGGAGCCGTCATCCGCATTCTTGGAGTATTGTAGATGAAGAAGAACTAGTAGAATGGTTTGCACGTATGATCGAATGAGCTATCTCAGCATGCTCACTGGCCCTTCCGCACACATCGGTGCCGCTAGCATCAGTCGCGACCCTAATTGCTGGACAGGAGACTCTTGGTCCCATTGCAATACTAACCAATCATCATATTTCACCACTTTACCACTCAATTGGATCGCCTGTCCGACCAGAGGAAGCACGGCTTCATTTACCATCTCACCATCCTTTCCTTTAATCAATAGATACTTGGTACTCCCATCTGCTAATCGAGTCTTTAACACGGGCGGGATACCGCCAGCAATACACAAAGAAGCACAAGAACGGTGTACTTTCCCTTCTCCAGGTTTCATTACTCCGAAGTAGCATTTGGGGTCTGCAATCTCTCCTATGAAAGTGTAGCTAGGTAGGCGTTCAATATTTCTACGTAAGGGTTGGGCTTGCTCTACCTGTAAGACCGCCTCTGCTCCATTGGTCAATTCCATCAAGGTCTTGCCGTCATGATAGATTAAAGTTCCCTCTACCGTGAGTAGTTTGCCATCTAGCGGTGTCTTTCTCGCGGCCTCGGCAGCTTCTAAGGTCGCTTCTGCTCCATGCTTTCCAAAACCAATCAGCAAAATACTTTGAATCACGGCTTGTCCGGCCAGGTCTTCTCCTTGGTAGACTTGTAGCAATGGAACCGGGGTGGTCGTTAATATACCACTCAGCGTTGTCTGCTGCCCTAGTTCAAAAGTAGCCGTATTAAAATCCTTTTGCCCTTTGACGAATACAAAGGCAGCCACTCCCGCAAGCAACAGTCCCGCCCCTAAGAATAAGCGAATGATTCGCCAGTTGCCATCCGGCATAGCGGGAAAATAGCCCACATAGAAATCTTCCTTAGCCATATCTTTAATTGAAAAGTAATTTCAGAAGTTGTTTAAATAATCGCCGGTGGTCGAGTCGTCCCCTCTGGGAATGGGCTCGGATTCACATATACCATACCATCGATCAGCTTTACATCATAAGTAGATACTTTCTCCGTAAAAGGAGGAGGAGATTGACCATTCTCCGGCAAATATTGATAGCCATGCCAGGGGCAGGTAATACATCCATCTACTATTTTTCCTTCTCCCAAAGGACCATTCTGGTGCTTGCAGACATTATTGATCGCAGACAGCTTACCGTCATACTTAAAAATGGCAATATTCTCCTCATTCAAGATCACCACCTTTGCACGATCTGCTTCGATCTCATCAATCTTGCAAACGGGTAAGAATCCAGCCTTGGATTCTCCCTTCGTCGGGCTTTCCTTCGTTTTCTCTTTCATACCAGCCAACACCTGTCTCTTGTACACATCT
>CAJXUM010001498.1 GCA_913060855.1 uncultured Lewinella sp.
AGATCAGCCTCGGTCTCGTGGGCTCGGAGATGTGTATAAGAGACAGGTATAATGCGGATAAGCCGAAAGGGAAGGCATTGGTTGCTTCTAGTTTGAAGGCGCCAAAGCGTCGGGGTATAAAGACGGGTTCCACCAGCAATATTCTGGTAAAGAATAAGAAGGGAAATACCGGATCATTTATAACTGCCGTCACTATAGATGGGCCCCATAAAGACCAATTCAAGATAGCATCCGCACCCAATCTCCAGTTAATTACTACTAAGGGTAAGTTTACTATTGAGGTACAGCATCTGGGCCAAACTAAAGGTGCACAGGCTGATCTCAAAATTGTATATAATGGTGATACTGAAGTGGTGGTGAAGTTAGTGAGTAAATAGCCTCTAGTACTGGACTCAGGTAGAGTCCAGACGACAGACAAGAGAGGAGAGATCGGCTATTAGTCTGGGCGTTGATTCTGACCTCCTGCTCGCAATGTAAAAAACAACGAGCAGGAGATCAGCAACTTATTGCTGATGCATATTGATTCGGGATAGTCCTAAATCACTACAGGCAATATTACTATTTCCGCGCTTCCAGCCACTTTCTTGCATTGATAAAAGCCTCAATCCAAGGAGAAATATCATCCTTACGATCTGTTGGGTAATTGGCCCAGTTCCAGCGAAAGATCGAGCGCTCAATATGCGGCATGGTAACCAGGTGTCGACCGTCGGCGCTGGCCAACATCGCCGTATTGTAATCACTACCATTAGGATTAGCTGGATAGCCTTCATACCCATACTTGGCCACGATATTGTATGCTTCTTCTGGCATCGGCAAATGAAACTTACCTTCGCCATGTGAAATCCAAACCCCTAATTTAGACCCAGCCAAACTCGATAGCATCACGGAATTGTTTTCCGGAATTTCTACCGAAGTAAAAGCACTCTCATGCTTGTTGGTGTCATTGTATAGCATCTTGGACGGTTTCTCATGCGATGGATTAATCAAGTCCATTTCAATGAACAACTGACAACCATTACAGATACCTACCGACAACACATCGTCGCGACTGAAGAAATTATCCAAAGCGCGTTTCGCTTTTTCATTATAGAGGAAAGCGCCAGCCCATCCTTTGGCAGAACCGAGTACATCCGAGTTCGAGAATCCCCCAACCGCTCCAATAAATTGGATGTCTTCTAAGGTTTCTCTACCGCTGATCAGATCCGTCATATGCACATCTTTGACATCAAAGCCTGCCAAATACATGGCGTGTGCCATTTCTCTTTCAGAATTACTTCCTTTTTCTCGCAATACGGCCGCTTTCGGTCGAGGCTGTGAAAGATCAGGCTGCGGTCTGATCCCTGTAAAGCCTTCTGGAAAACGGAACTCTAGAGCTTGCAACTTATAATTGTCAAATCTTTCTTTGGCCTTCACCGCGCCGGATTGGTGACGATCTAAGAGATAGGAAGTTTCATACCAAACATCTCTTAAGTCTGCCACTTCAAACTGATGAGTAGCTGTGCCATTGCTGACTGAAAGCTGACCATTATTGGTGACTGTACCAATAGGATATAACTGTAGGCCTGCCTCTTTCAAGGTCGTCGCTGCAGCTTCATCTGCGAGCTGAAGAATCAAACCACTATTTTCTGCAAATAGCAGTTTCACGGTATCGTTTTCGCCTAGCTTAGACAGGTCTATATTTGCTCCGATCGTAGGTTGTGAAAAACATAACTCCAGTAGACACGTGAGCATTCCGCCCGCGGATATATCATGCCCCGCCACGATTTGACCCGCCTTGATTAAGCCTTGTATCGCATCAAATGCCTTGGCAAAATAAGCTGCATCGAGTATAGAAGGGGCCTCGCTACCTATTCTATTTTGGGTTTGTGCAAAAGATGATCCGCCTAGTTTGAAATCATCGCTGGATAAGTTGAGGTAATAGATCCCACCGCTATCAGCTTGAAAAACCGGCTCCACGATAGCGGTAATATCGCTGCAATGCCCTGCTGCAGACACCACCACCGTACCCGGCGAAAGCACTTCTCCATCGGGATATTTTTGCTTCATCGAAAGGGAATCTTTACCCGTTGGGATATTGATACCCAAAGCTATGGCAAATTCCGAAACAGCAGCCACGGCTTCATATAGACGTGCATCTTCCCCTTCATTCCGGCAAGGCCACATCCAATTGGCAGACAAGGAAATTGATCGTAGGCCTTGTTCCAATGGCGCCCAAATGATATTGCTAAGGGCTTCGGCTATCGAATTGCGCGAGCCTGCTACGGGATCAATCCTGTCTCTTATACACATCTCCGAGCCCACGAGACCGAGGCTGATCT
>CAJXUM010001499.1 GCA_913060855.1 uncultured Lewinella sp.
GGGCTGCTGACTCCTGGCGCACTTGTTCAAGTTCTTGAATCGTAATCATCTTAAGTTTTTACTTCGGTGGTAGTTAATTGCAATTTCTGTTCCGGCTTGATAGATAGCCATAAGGGAATAGCTAGAAGGTTCAATCCCGCCGTTAGAAAAAAGAAAGGTTCATCAGAGCCGGTAAGAGATAGCATATAGGGAAAGGCCAAGGCTGTAAAAAAGGAGCCTAAATTTCCGGCCATATTCATAGTGCCACTGACCGCCCCAGAATGCTCTTGTCCAATGTCAATACAGGTTGACCAGGAAGGACTCAAGGTCATATCCGCCCCGAAAACGGCTATGGATATAAAGAGGATAGCTCCGGTCACTTCGGTCATATATACACTGGCAATCACGCCTGTAGCTGCTAGACTAAAACCAACTATTGCTGGTAACTTACGAGATAATGACCAGCTGTTCTTCTTGTAAAGCCTATCCACCCACCAGCCCGAGAACCAATTTCCCAATGCCCCAAAAATGAGTGGTGCCGAGGAGTAAAATCCTGCCTCTAGGGCATCTAGATTATATTTTACTCGGAGATGAGGGAACAGCCAGGTTAAACAAAAGAAAAAGGTGAAATTACTACAGAAATATTGGCCCATCACGAACCACATATTTTTGGATTGGAAAAGCTTAGCATAATTGACTTGCTCACGCTCATCTGCACCTTTTTGTTCTTCTGTATTATGCTTGATCCAGCTTAACTCTTCCTTTGATATCGCCGGGTGATCTGCTGGATCGTCCCGGAACCAGTATACCCAAATAATGGCCCAAACAAGTCCCAATACGCCCAAAATGACAAAGCTTAGCCGCCATCCGGTGGCTTCTATCAACCAGGCCGTCAAGGGTAGTGCTATGGCAGCGCCAATTCTGCCTCCTGAAAAATTGATACCGTGCACAAGTCCTCGCTCTCCTATCGGTATCCATTTAAACACAGCTCTAGAGATTCCAGGAAAAGCCCCTGCTTCTCCTGCTCCAAACAAAAAACGGACAAATAGTAAGACGATATAATTCCAGACGGCACCGGTCAAAGCCGTAAATAGAGACCAAATCATCACTACCCCACTGAGTACCTTTCGTGCACCAAATCGATCGGCCATAACACCGGATGGCGTTTGAAAAAGCGCGTAGCCCAAGGCAAAAATTGACATCACCCACCCCATCTGCTTATCAGTCAGGTCTAGATCGGCAGCAATAGGATCTTTTGCGACAGAAATCATGATACGATCAAAAAGTACAATCAAAGCCAGGATAAAGGTACCCGCGACCATCTTATAGCGCAGGGGAAAAAAAGACTTATTGATCATTATTTATTCGCTTAACAATTAAGGTTTTTGAGGTTTCTAAGTGTTGCCTAGCCAACAGCTCCACTTTTGCTAAATCCCGCTCTTCGATAGCTTGAATAATGCCCAAATGTTCAGGGAGTGTCTCTGCTGGCGGCCGGATCAGACCAATCCGATTGATCCAGACCAATAAATTCCCAGTATTAAATAACTGCTTTAAAAAACCATTACCACACCACTCTATAATAGCATCGTGGAACTGACTATCCGCTAGCTGATAAGGTTTTTCAGCAATGGGTTCATCTAGCTTAGTAAAGGGCGCAAAAAGGGCTTTCAATTGCTCAATTTGTTCTTTCGTTGCCTTTTCCGTGAATAGGCGCACAGCAGTACATTCCAAAGCAATCCGACAATCATATACCTCAGCAATCTCTTCATTCGAAAACTGCCGGACTACTACGCCCCGCCTTGGAATTGATTTCACCAGATACTCTGCCTCCAGCATTTGCAAGGCACTCCTTAAAGGCGTCCTGCTGATCCCTAAATCGGCTGCCAATTTCTCTTGCACAATTTTCTTGCCCGCAGGCAACTCATTGTTTAAAATCATGCGTTTGACCTTTTCATAGGCCAACAACCCTAGCTCGTCTGAGAATAATTTATTCAAAATCAGTATTTTATTAAATCACATTTTGTATACGGTATACAAAACTATCAAAAAATACACCTTGACAAAAATTCTAGACAAGAAGAATAAATAAAAGTGTGCTTGGTCATTTTATCTTTTCTAGCTTCATTAACCTCCGAACCGATACAGGATACTAAGTGCAATATTGTTAATATCTACCTCCCCATATATTCCATATCGAGTCAGCTCCCTTCCATTAAAGGTAAAAGAGGCTGAAAGCGCGGGGATGGTTTCCACATTTAGGTAAAACTGTCTATTGAGCTGATATTGAAGACCTAGGACGTAGCCAATTGCTGGCGATAATAGGAGTTTTGAAGTTTCAG
>CAJXUM010001500.1 GCA_913060855.1 uncultured Lewinella sp.
GATCAGCCTCGGTCTCGTGGGCTCGGAGATGTGTATAAGAGACAGGCTTCAAACTCCAAAGCTTTTACGTCAGCGATCATCGGCATGCTGGTGCAGGAAGGTAAATTGGACTGGAATGATAAAGTGAAGCAATACTTGCCTTATTTCGAGTTGTATGACCTTTGGGTGAGTAATGAAGTCACGGTGCGCGATCTCTTAAGCCATCGCGTGGGCTTGGGGACTTTCAGTGGAGATGTCATTTGGTATAAATCTGATCTTACTGCTGAGGAAATCATCAAGCGCGTCAAACACCTTCCCAAGGCCTATGATTTTCGAGCGGGTTATGGCTATTCCAACCTTATGTATATCACAGCTGGAGAGTTGATCAAAACGATCACGGGTAAAAGCTGGGGACAAAATGTAAAGGAGCGAATATTAGATCCGCTAGGAATGGACCGCACCATTACATCCATTAAAGATTTAGAAAAGACGGGGAATTTTGCCACTCCACATGCCCGAGAATCAGCCGAAAATATCCCGATCGTATGGGAAGACTGGGAAACCGTTGGTGCGACGGGAGGAATCATTTCTAGTGTAAAGGACATGTCTAAATGGATGATCTTTAATTTGAATCATGGCATTCACGGTAAGGATACGCTATTGACAAAACAAACGCGCAACATGGTGTGGCAACCTCATAATAGTTTTGGGGTAGATCATACCAATTATAATGGGTTTAAAACTCATTTTCGGGCTTATGGGCTGGGCTGGGGCCTCAGCGATTATCACGGTAAGCTGATGGTGCGACATACCGGTGGCTATGACGGAATGATTACCGCCGTAACATTGGTGCCAGATGAGAACTTGGGTGTGGTCGTACTGACTAACGGCATGAAGAGTCCGATCTCAGCAGCGACCTATTACGCACTCGATCGATATATGGGCGCCAAAGAAAAGGACTGGTCCAGTACCTTACTAGCTAATGCTAATCGTAACCAAAAAGGAGATGATCGGATTGCTGATCGTAAGGCAAAAAAAGTAAGTGGAACGAAACCATCTGTCGCTTTGGAGGCTTATACGGGGACCTACGAATCGGCAATTTACGGTGCTATTCATATCAAAAAAGAGGGAGAGGGAATGAAAATGACCTTTGAGCATTCTCCTGCGCTATCTGCTACGTTGCGCCATTGGCATTATGATGTGTGGGAAATCGTTTGGGATCAAAAGCACGCCTGGTTTAGCTTCGGAACGGTCAAGTTCAATACCGATAATAACCTGAAGGTGACCCATATGGATTTCGATGTACCCAATGATGATATCTTTTTTGAAGAATTAAAACCTAAGAAGGTGAAATAAGCGGATACCCTAATGCCATGAAGCATCTCCATTCGCCCCTATTAGAATGTGATACCCTGCACTATCAGCGGCATCATTTTCCTTGGCATCTTCACCCCAATTTCTATTCCTTTACATTGGTGGTAGAAGGCTCGGCCGATTTGATTTTTACCACCGGCCGATTCAAGGCCATCAAGGGGGATATTTTGTTTATTCCACCTAATATTCCACACCAAACCATAGTAGATGATTCTTTTACCAATATCACGATTCGGGTGAATAGTGCGGCTATCGGTGCTGGGCTATTTGCACATCAAGAAGTGCATTGTATACAAGGCGCAGATAAGGTCTTGGCTTTTAAAGCCTGGTTTGAAGAATTGAGAGAGAAGGAGGGAGCGATACTACGCCCTTTGGTTAGTCATCGCTTTTCATCGATATTCGATATTTGTTTACAAAGCCAGCAGACAAGTTCCAGTGAAATAATGGCTACGATGCAGGAGGCGCTATTATTCATGCATCAGCATTTTACCGAACCGATCCACTTGGATCAACTCAGTCAAAAGGCTTGTTTGAGCCCCAGCCACTTTCAACGGATATTCAAACGGCAGTTTGCCATCTCTCCGATGCGTTACCTGCAAAGCCTGCGTATTGACAATTCGAAAGCCCTAATCAGGGACGGTTTATCTCTGACAGAAGTGGCTCATGCTTCCGGTTTTTATGATCAAAGCCATTTTTACAAGTACTTTAAGCGTTTAGTGGGGATGATTCCGAAGAAATATGAGGCTTTGGTACAGAATGATTAAATTTTACAATTTTTTGAAAGTACAAACCCTCAATTTGGCTATCAAAAAAAATGCCGAATACAACCCAAGCTTGGTTGGAAGAAGCCAAGGACGTCCTGATTCGTTATTGCGGGGAATTCTCTCCTTTTGTGATTGAAAAATCCGATGGCGCTTATATTTACACAACGGATGGAAAAGCCATCTTGGATTTTACTTCC